>CAZDIF010000045.1:0-11303 GCA_964505365.1 uncultured Actinomycetota bacterium | reverse complement strand
CGGACCCGGCCGGGCGGGGAGCTGCCGGCCCGCTGACCGGGAGCGCCCCGCCGATTGCCCCGCGTCCTCAGGGCGTCCGGATGCTCGGGGACGTGGGGTTGGCCGTGGTGACCAGGTTGTAGACGGCGGAGCGGTTGACCGAGTGCCGCAGGTAGTCGAGGTCCTCGTCGGTGAGGCCATCGGCCGCGACGGTGAGCTCGACGCGGAGGTCGCGGAACTGCGGCGTCGGCACCCCGTCGTGGACCGGGTCGGCCAGGTGGAGGAACACGAAGGGGTCCCAGTCGACGCTGACCCTCGTGGTCAGCTCCTCCAGCTCGATGCCGCGGACGAGCGCGCTGGCCGACACGCTGGCATTGATGCATCCGGTGAGCGCCGCCAGCACGGTCTCGATGACCTCCTCGCGGTCGGTCGGGGCGACGAACCCGAGTGCCTCCTCCACCTCCCGGTGGGCGCCGAAGTGCCGGGTGTAGCGGCGGGCGAGGCGGTCGATGCGCTCGCCGCCGAGGATGTAGGGGCCGGTCATGGCCGTGGTGTGGACAGCACGTCCCTCGTACTCGCCGACCGCCTCGAAGCCGAACTGCACGGCCGCCGGGTTGGCGCCGGCGAACTCGGTGAACTCCTCGAGCGCGGCGAGGTCGACGCCCTGGCGCACGTTGACGTTGCCTGTGGTTGTGGTCATGGTGATTCCTCGTCGTTGGGGATCTGACGAGGTCCATCGTCGGGCAGCACCGCTCGGCGCACGAGTGGCGCAGCGGCCATAATGGGGCCGGCGCGGACAGGGGCGGAGCACGCATGGACGAGATGGCGGCGATCACGGTGAAGCTCGTCGCGGTCCCGGAGTCGTTCGTGTCGTGCCTCATGGGCTTCTACGACACCCTCCAGGTGGCCAGCACCACGATCGCCCCGGGGCGGATCAACTTCGACGTCGAGATCGTGGCGCTCGCCGACCCGGTCGAGAGCCGCACCAGCCGGTTCCCGATCGTGCCCCACCGCACCATCGACCAGGTCGACCACACCGACGTGCTCATCGTCCCGCAGTCGGCGATCGCGACGACCTGGGAACCGGGACGCCACCCGCAGATCGTCAGCTGGATCCGGTCGATGTACCGCAACGGCGCGGTCGCCTGTTCCTCGTGTTCGGGCGGTCTGCTCCTGGCCGAGACCGGCCTGCTCGACGGGCACGAGGCGACCACGCACTGGAACGAGACCGAACGGTTCCGGACCCACTTTCCCGGGGTGCGCCTGGACCTCGGCAAGGAACTGGTCGTCGCCGGCGAGGACCAGCGCCTGGTCACCTCCGGCGCGGCGTCGGCCTGGCACGACCTCGCCCTGTACCTCATCAGCCGGTACGCCGGGAAGGAGGCCGCCCAGGCGGTCGCGCGGTTCTTCATGCTGCAGTGGCACGCCGACGGGCAGACGCCGTACCTGCGGTTCGAGCCGGACACGACGCACGGTGACGCCCCGATCCTGCGCGCCCAGGCGTGGATCGACGAGCACTGGCGCGAGCCGGACGCGCTCGCCGGACTCCACGACGTCGCCGGGCTGACCGAGCGGACCTTCACCCGCCGGTTCCGCCAGGCCACCGGACACTCGCCAACGGCGTACCTGCAGCGCACGCGCGTCGACCGGGCCAAGGACCTGCTCGAACGCACCGCCGATCCCGTCGAGGAGATCTGCTGGGCCGTCGGCTACGACGACCCTGCGTCGTTCCGGCGGCTGTTCAAGCGGATCACCGCGGTCACGCCGGGCGCCTACCGGCGCAAGTTCGCGGGTGCCTGAGTACGACCGGCCACAGGGAGGCACCGGCAGTGGACGACAGGAGATCATCGCTCGTGGGCGCCCTGCTGCTACCTGCGATGTGGGGTCGCGTGACACGGACTGCCAACCCCTTGACTTCAAGCAAGGTTCAAGTCGTATTGTCTCGACTTGTCCTGCATCGGAGCGATGAGTTCCGGGCCAGGCGACCGTCAGACCAACAGCACTCCCACGATCCCACATGGATACCCCATGAGCGCCCACGCCATCGAAGCCACCGGACTGCGCAAGGAGTTCGGTGCCACGGTTGCCGTCGACGGGGTCGACCTGGCCGTGCCCACCGGCACGGTCTACGGCTTCCTCGGCCCCAACGGCGCCGGCAAGACCACGACCATCCGGATGCTGGCGACACTGCTCCGGCCCGACGACGGCCAGGCCCGGGTGTTCGGCCACGACATCGTCCGGGAGGCGGACGCGGTCCGGAGCCGCGTGTCCCTGACCGGGCAGTACTCGTCGGTCGACGAGGACCTGACCGGGATGGAGAACCTCGTGCTGGTTGGCCGCCTGCTCGGCCACACGCGCCACGCCGCGGCCGAGCGGGCCACCCAGCTGCTCGGGGCCTTCGGGCTCGACGACGCCGTCGACCGGCAGGTCAAGAAGTACTCCGGAGGGATGCGCCGGCGCCTGGACATCGCGACCAGCATCGTCGTGACCCCGGACCTGCTGTTCCTCGACGAGCCCACCACCGGCCTGGACCCGCGCAGCCGCGGACAGGTCTGGGACGTGGTCCGGGCCCTCGTTGCCCACGGCACCACGGTGCTGCTGACCACCCAGTACCTCGACGAAGCCGACCGCCTGGCTGACCGGGTCGCGGTGATCGACCACGGTCGCGTGATCGCCGAGGGCACCACCGGAGAGCTCAAGGCCTCCGTGGGCGCCGGGGCGCTGCACGTCCGGCTGCAGGATCCGGCCCGGCGCGTCGATGCCGAGCGGATCCTGACGGACACGCTCACGCTCCCCGTCCACCTCGAAGCGGACCCCGCCGAGCTGTCCGCCCGCCTCGCCGATCCCGCCCGGGCGGCCGCGGCGCTGGGCGACCTGGCCCGCGCCGGCATCGCCGTCACGAACTTCGCGGTGGGCCAGCCGAGCCTCGACGAGGTGTTCCTCGCCCTCACGGGGCACACCGCCGAACACGAAGAGCCCGAAGAGGTGCCGGCATGAGTACGACCCAGGTCTCACCTGACGCCCAGCCCCGGCCGCTGACCACCGACGACCTCCAGACCGTCCTGGCGACGGGCGCTCGACCCGCGCGGCCCGGACCGGTGTCGGCTGCGCTGACGTTCGGCTGGCGGGCACTGCTGAAGATCAAGCACGTTCCCGAGCAGCTGTTCGACGTGACGATGTTCCCGATCATGTTCCTGCTGATGTTCACGTACCTGTTCGGCGGGGCGCTGGTCGGGTCCACGCGCGAGTACCTGCAGTTCGTGCTCCCCGGCATCCTCGTCATGACGGTGTCGATGATCACGATGTACACCGGCATGGCCCTGCAACAGGACATCGAGAAGGGCATCTTCGACCGGTTCAAGTCGCTGCCGATCTGGCAGCCGGCCGCCCTGGTCGGGGCGGTGCTGGCCGACGTGGCCCGGTACGCGATCGGCTCGACGGTCATCATCGTGCTGGGTGTGGCGCTGGGCTTCCGTCCCGACGCCGGCTTCGTCGGGCTGGTCCTCGGCGTCGCGCTGGTCCTGGTCTTCGCCTTCAGCCTGTCGTGGATCTGGACCTGCTTCGGCCTGATCGCCCGCACCACCGAGTCCGTCATGTACATGAGCATGATGGTGCTGTTCCCCCTGACCTTCATCAGCAACGTGTTCGTGGACCCGTCGACCATGCCCGGCTGGCTGCAGGCGTTCGTGGACATCAACCCGATCTCGCTGCTCGTGGCCGCGGTGCGCGGGCTCATGCACGGCGAGTTCGCCGCGACCGAGACCGCCTGGGTGTTCGCGATCTGCGCCGCGCTCGTCGCCGTGTTCGGCCCGCTGACCATGCGCCTGTACCGCCGAGAGCGCTGACCCCGATGCAGCCTGCGAGCACCGTGGCGGACCCGCTCCTTCACTGGGAGGTCTGACATGACCAGCAAGTTCACGGAGCTTGCGATCGACTGTGCCGATCCCCACGGTCTCGCCCGGTTCTGGTGCTCGGTCCTCGACTACGAGGTGCAGGACGAGGGCGACGGAGTTGTCACGATTGGCTCCCCTCTGGCGCCTGAAGGCAGGGATCAGCGTGGTCCAGTGCCGCCGACGCTGACGTTCGCGCACGTGCCCGAGGGAAAGACCGTCAAGAACCGGCTCCACCTCGAACTCAACCCGACCGACCGCGAGCAGGATGAAGAGGTCCGTCGCCTGCTCGACCTCGGTGCTCGACACGCCGACGTCGGCCAAGGCGATGAGCGCTGGGTCGTCCTTGCCGACCCAGAGGGCAACGAGTTCTGCATCCTTGCGGACCGCTGCCCCTGATCGGAGGCCCCCACCGCGCAGGCGCTTCCGCGGAAGCGGTCCGACGCCAGTTCCGTGGATGATCACGGCTTTCGGGACGAATGCCGGCGGTGTGGTTGGGCCGATCGACGCCACGTGGCTAGGGTCGGGGCCGTGACGCTGAGGGAGCCCTAGCGAGCCGGGGCTGAGAGCGCGTCGGGCGGACGCGGTACCTCGGAACCTGATCCGGGTCATGCCGGCGGAGGGAGTGTGTCATGCTGGCCGCATCTGTCAGTGTCGTGCTGCTGCTCGCGGTGCTGGTCGTGTTCGTGGCGATCGGCGTGCGTGCGGGCCGTGGCCGACCACGGACGACCACCGACGAGTTCACCGTGGCCCGGGGCAGCCAGGGGCCGTTCGCCCTCGGGCTGTCGTTCCTGGCCTCGGGGCTGGGCGCGTGGATCCTGTTCGCCCCGCCGGAGCTGGGGGCGACCCTGGGGATCGGTCCGGTCATCGGGTACGCGATCGCCGCGGCGGGCCCGTTCCTGCTGCTGGCCGTCGTGGGCCCGCGGCTGCGGCGGATCGTGCCGTCCGGGCAGGGGCTGAGCGAGTTCGTCCGGGTGCGCTTCGGCCCGGCGGCGAGCATCGCGGTGACCGTGGTGTCGCTGCTGTACATGGGCGTGTTCGTGGCCGCCGAGCTGGTCGCGATCGGCGGTCTCGTGGAACTCGTCGGCGGGGTCGCCCGCGAGTTCACCGTGGTCGCGGTCGTCACGGCGACCCTGGCCTACACGGCCTACGGGGGGCTCCGGGCGTCGTTGCGCACCGACCGGTGGCAGGGGTGGCTGGTGATCGTGCTGCTGACCGCGGCGGCGACGGCCGCGATCGTGGGCACCGACGCGGCGGGAACGGCAGTGCGTGACAGCGGACTGCTCGAGGTGGGATCCGCCAGCCTGCAGAGCGCCGCGACCCTGATCCTGGCCGTGACGGCCGCGAACATGTTCCACCAGGGCTACTGGCAGCGGGTCTGGTCCGCCCGGGACGTCCGGTCCCTGCGGATCGGCGCGCTGGTCGGTGCCGCCATGACGATCCCGCTGATGCTGCTCGCGGGAGGCCTCGGCGTCCTGGCCACCGCCGTCGGAGCCACGGAGGTGCCGGCGCTGTCCGCCTTCGCGCTGGCGGGACGGCTGCCGACGGTGGTGGTCGCCGTGGTGCTGCTCCTCGGCATCGCGCTGGTGACCTCGTCGGTCGACACCCTCGAGAGCGGCCTCGTCGCCCTGCTCGTGTCCGAACGCCCCTCCCTCGAGCTGCGCCACGCCCGGGTGCTCACCGTGCTGATCGTCCTGCCCGCCGCGGTCGTCGGCCTCGTGGCGACCTCGGTGCTGCAGCTGTTCCTGATCGCGGACCTGCTCGCGGCGGTGCTGTTGCTGCCGGCGCTGCTGGGGCTGTGGCGGCACACCACGACCAGCGGGGTGTGGGCCGGGGTGCTGGCCGGCGTGGTCGGCGCGTTCGGCGCGGGCCTGGTGGCCACGGGCACCGTCGCCGGCGCGGTCGCGACGGTGACCTTCCCCGACGCGGTGCCCACCCTCGCACCCTTCGCCGGCGCCATCCTCACGAGCGGCGTCGTCACGGTGCTGGTCTCGGTCCTGGGCCGACCGACGGTCGGCCTGGCCGGGCTGGACGAGGCCATCCGCGAGCGCGCCCGGGTCGCGACGGGCCAGGGGTCGGGTCCCTGACGGCCACGGAGGTGCCCCGGCGGCCGGGACACGAGGGGACGACGCAGGGGTACGGTCGGGCGCGACCCGACGGGAGGCGCGACCGGTGAGCACGGCACGGCCCACGACCCTCGCGGACCTCCGGGCCTCCGGGCACCCGGACCGGTCCGTCAAGCACGAGGTCCGGGACAACCTCGTCTCCCGTCTCCGGGAGGGGCGCCCACTGACCAGCGGGATCGTCGGGTTCGACGACACGGTCCTGCCGCAGCTGGAGCGGGCCCTGCTGGCCGGCCACGACCTCATCATGCTGGGCGAGCGGGGGCAGGCCAAGACCCGGCTGGTCCGTGGGCTCGTGGAGCTGCTCGACGAGGCCGCCCCCACCGTCGCCGACTGCGAGATCCTCTGCCATCCCGCACGGCCGACCTGTGCCCACTGCCGGGAGCTGGCCGCCGACCGTGGTGAGCAGCTGCCGGTCGTGTGGGTCGACCGCGAGCGGCGGTTCGCGGAGAAGCTGGCCACGCCCGACGTCTCCGTCGCCGACCTCATCGGTGACGTCGACCCGATGCGCGTGGCCGAGGGCCGCCACCTCGGCGACGAGGCCACGATCCACTTCGGGCTGGTCCCGCGCCACAACCGCGGGATCGTCTCCGTCAACGAGCTGCCCGACCTGCCCAGCCGGATCCAGGTGGCACTGCTCAACGTCCTGGAGGAACGCGACGTCCAGATCCGCGGCTACTCGCTGCGCCTGCCCCTGGACGTCCTGCTGGTCGCCACCGCCAACCCGGACGACTACACCAACCGCGGGCGGATCATCTCGCCGCTCAAGGACCGGTTCGGCGCCCAGGTCCGCACGCACTACCCGCAGCGGATCGAGGACGAGATCGCGATCGTGCACGCCGAGGCGGCCCCGCCGCCCCCCGGCGTGCCGGTCCACGTCCCGCGGTTCGTCGACGAGGTGCTGGCCGAGCTGGTCGCACGGCTGCGCTCGTCGTCGGAGGTCAACCAGCGCTCCGGCGTCTCGGTGCGCTACACGATCGGGGCGCACGAGACCGCGGTCGCCGGCGCCGTCCGCCGGGCCGCCCACACCGGCGGCTCGCCGGCCGTGCCCCGCGTCGTCGACCTCTGGACGGTCGTCCCCGCCGCCCTCGGCCGCGTCGAGTTCGACCTGCTGGAGGAGGGCCGCGAGGAGGAGATCGTCGGCCGGGCCCTGCAGCGGGCCATCCTCACCGTCTGGCGCCATCGGCTGGGTGGGATCGACCTGACCGAGCTGGTCGACGCGTTCGACGACGGGCTGGTGGTCGAGACCGACGACCTGATGGGCGGCCCCGACCTGCTCGCCCAGTTCGGCGGCCCCATCGACGGGCTGCACCGGTGGATGCAGGCGCTGGGCGAGGAGGCCGAGACCGAGGAGGTGGCCGCGTCCGTCGTGGAGTTCGTCCTCGAGGGACTGCACCTCGGCCGGCGGATCAACAAGGCCGACGACGTCGGCCGTGCCGTGTACGGCGACGCGGTCGGCTGAGCCGACCACAGGAGGGCTGCATGCGCGCCCGCTACACCCGCTGGGACGGCACCCAGGACCCCCTGGGTGAGCGGCTCGACGTGGGCCAGCTGCTCGACCGGCTGGGGGACGACATGCTGTCCGGCGCGGGCGGACGGTCGGCCCTGGCGCGGCTGCAGGAACAGGGCTGGCGAGGGCAGGCCGGCCTCGGCCAGCTGCGCGAGCGGGTCCGACGGCTTCGCGAGGACCTGGCGGACTCGATGGACCTCGAGGGACCGTTCCGCGAGATCCAGCAGGAGCTCGACGAGATCCTCGACCTCGAGCGCGGCGCGCTGGCCGGTCGTGACGACCCGGACGCGCGGTTCGCGGAGGCGATGCTCGACGCCCTGCCACGCGACCCCGCCGGGCGGCTCCGCGAGCTGCAGCAGCACGACTTCGCCAGTGCCGACGCCCAGCAGCGCTTCGACGACCTCGTCGAGAGGGTCCGCCGGGACGTCCTCGACACCTACCTCCGCGACCTCGCCGGCGCCGTGGACCGCATGGGCCCCGAGGAGGTCCGGGCGATGGCGGAGATGCTGGCCGACCTCAACGCGATGCTGGAGGCTCGGGCCCACGGCGAGGACCCCGACTTCGACGCATTCATGGCGAAGCACGGGCACCTGTTCCCCGAGCAGCCGCAGGACCTCGACGAGCTGCTGGAGGTGCTCGCCCGGCGGGCGATGGCGATGCAGCAGCTGCTGGCCGCCATGACGCCGGAGCAGCGGCGGCAGATGGCCGAGCTGGCCCGCAGCGTGCTGGACGACCCGGACCTGCAGCTGCAGCTCAGCCAACTGCAGGGCAACCTCGCCGGGGCCATGGCCGGCATGGATCTCTCGGACCTCGGCCCACCCGAGCGGGGCGGCGACCCCACCGGGCCGTTCAGCGCGATGGTCGACGGCATGGAACGGCTTGCCGAGCTCGACGAGCTGGAGGAGTCGCTGGCCGGCGACTACGCCGGCGCCACGCTCGACGACGTCGACGAGGACGCGCTGCGCCGCTCCCTCGGCCAGGACGCCGTGCGCGACGTCCGGCGGCTCCGCCGGATCGAGCGCGAGCTGGAGGAGGCCGGCGTCCTGCAGGCCCGCGACGGGGAGCTGGTCATGACCCCGCGGGGCGCGCGGCTGCTGGGGGAGAAGGCCCTGACCGCCCTGCTGGAACGCGTCCGTCGCCAGCCCGCCCACCACCGTCGGGGTGCCGACCCGGAGCCGACCGGCCAGACCCGGCCGTGGACGTTCGGCGCGACCGAGCCCCTGGCGGTCCAGCGCACGCTGTCCAACGCGGTGATGCGGCGCGCGGGGGAGGGCGTCCCGTCGGACGAACCGTTCCGGCTGCAGCCCGACGACCTCGAGGTGGTCGAGCAGGAGGTGCGGCCGGCCACCGCCACCGCGTTGCTGCTGGACCTGTCCTTCTCGATGCCGCTGCAGGGCCACTTCGTCCCGGCCAAGCGCATGGCCCTGGCCCTGCACGCCCTGATCGAGGGCAAGCACCGGGCGGACTCGCTGTACCTCGTCGGGTTCTCCGACTACGCGCGGCGCCTGCAGCCTGCCGACCTGGCCCGCGCCGGCTTCGAGCGCGTCTACGGCACCAACATGCAGCACGCGTTCCTGCTGGCCCGCCGGCTGCTGGTCGACGACCCGCGCGAGGTCAAGCAGGTCATCATGGTCACCGACGGCGAGCCGACGGCGCACCTGGTCGGCGAGGAGGCCGTGTTCAACTGGCCGCCGGTCCCCGAGACCCTGGAGGCCACGCTGCGCGAGGCGATGCGGCTGGCCCGTACGGGGATCTCGCTGAACGTCTTCCTGCTGGAGGACGCCCCCGGACTGGTGGCGTTCGCGGAACGGCTCGCATCACTCACCGGTGGACAGGTCTTCCGGATGTCCGCCGAGGAGGTCGGCCGGACGGTGGTGCGCGACTACCAGTGAGCGTGCGTCACGGCAGCGTGAGGATCCTCGGCCCGTCCTCGGTGATGGCGATGGTGTGCTCCGAGTGCGCGGCGCGGGTGCCGTCGGTGGTGCGCACCGTCCACCCGTCCTCGTCGATCCGGTAGGTGTCCTGCCCGCCGGCCATGAACATCGGCTCGATGGCGATGACGAGGCCGGGCTTGAGCCGGAAGCCCTTGCCGGGGGTCCCGACGTTGGGAACGGAGGGGTCCTCGTGCATCTCGCGGCCGACGCCGTGGCCGCCCCAGCCCTCGGGCATGCCGTAGCCGTGCGCGCGGGCGACCGAGGCGATCGCGTGACCGACGTCACCCAGGCGGTTGCCCGGCACGGCCGCGTCGATGCCCGCCTGCAGCGCCTGTTCCGTGTGCGCGATCAGCTGTTCGTCCTCGGGGCGGGGAGTACCCACGATGAAGGAGGCGGCGGCATCCCCCGCCCACCCGTTCAGGATCACACCGAAGTCGATGCTGAGCAGGTCGCCGTCCTCGAGCCGCTGCTCGTTCGGGATGCCGTGGACCACCACGTCGTTCACCGACGCGCAGATGACGCCGGGGAACGGTGTCGGCGCGAAGCCCGGCTGGTAGTCGAGGAACGCCGATTCCGCCCCGTGGTCGGCGAGCACGTCGGCGGCGACCGCGTCGAGCTCCTTGAGCGTCACCCCGACGTCGGCGACCTCACGCATCGCCTGGTGCGCGAGGGCGACCACGCGACCGGCCGCTCGCAGTGCCTCGACCTCACGTGCTGTCTTCCGGATGATCACCGACGCGCCCTTGTGTGGTCCTGGAATGCCCCAGCGGGCCTGTCCGCCGCGGGATGCGGGCGACGGCAGCGTAGGCGTCCGCGGCCGGGGCCGTGACCGACGGACGCGGGGCGATTCGTGTGCGGCCCGCGCGCGCCCGTACGCTCCCCGGCCGGATCCGGGACAGGTGCCGTCTCCCCACGAAGGGCTCCCCACCGTGACCAATCGCCATGCCGTCGACCTGACCATCATCGGTGCCGGCCCCGCCGGCCTCTACGCGGCCTACTACGCGGGCTTCCGCGGGCTGTCCGTCGCGCTCGTCGACTCGCTCCCCGAGCCCGGGGGCCAGGTCGCCGCGCTCTACCCCGAGAAGGCGATCTACGACGTCGCCGGCTTCCCCGAGGTGCTCGGCCGCGACCTCATCGAGCAGTGCGTCGCCCAGGCCGACCGCTACGACCCGACCTACCTGCTGGGCCACCGCGCCGAGGACCTCGACAAGCAGGACGACGGCTCGTTCGTCATCCGCACCCACAAGGGCTCCGAGGTCCACACGCGGTCGGTGCTGATCACCGGCGGCATCGGCACCTTCACCCCCCGCCCGCTGCCCGGCAGCGAGGACTTCGAGGGCTCCGGCCTCGTCTACTTCGTCAAGCACCTCGAGACCATGCGCGACAAGGACGTGCTGATCGTCGGTGGCGGCGATTCGGCGTTCGACTGGGCCATGAACCTCGAGGACGTCGCCCGCTCGATCACGCTCATCCACCGCCGGGACCGCTTCCGCGCCCACGAGGACACCGTCCAGCGCGTCATGGACTCGACGGTGACCGTCCTGACCCACCACGAGGTGGCCACGATCCACGGGGGCGACCAGATCGACTCGGTCGAGATCTTCGACAACCGCACGGACGAGCGGCAGACGATCAAGGCCCAGGCGATCATCGCGGCACTGGGCTTCAAGTCGGACCTCGGCCCGCTGAAGTCGTGGGAGGTCGAGATCGACAAGCGCCACGTGCTCGTCGACACGCGGATGGAGACCAACATCCCCGGCGTGTTCGCGGCCGGCGACATCACCGAGTACGAGGGCAAGGTCCGCCTGATCTCGGTCGGGTTCGGCGAGGCCGCCACCGCCGTCAACAACGCGGCCGTGTACATCGA
>CAZDIF010000044.1:0-11340 GCA_964505365.1 uncultured Actinomycetota bacterium | reverse complement strand
GACCTCACGGCCGCGCCGACGGAGTTCGCGGGCGGCGACGTCGCCACCGTGCACGTCGCGGGCGCCGTGGCCCGGCCCGGACTCGTCGAGGTGCCCGTCGGGGCGCGTGTCGCCGATGCGCTGCAGGCTGCGGGCGGCGTGGCCCTGGACGCCGAGACGTCCTCGCTGAACCTCGCCCGCGAGGTCGTCGACGGCGAACGCATCGACGTCCCTCGCCTCGGTGACCCACTGGCCGGCGGTGGCGGACCGGACGGGGACGGCGGTGGGGGCGGCTCCGGTGCCGTCGGTCCGGACGGCACGGTGAACCTCAACCTCGCGTCCGCCTCCGAGCTCGAGACACTGCCGGGAATCGGGCCGGTGCTCGCCCAGAGGATCATCGCCCACCGCGAGGCCAACGGCCCCTTCGCCGAGGTCGGCGGCCTGCGGGCCGTGGCGGGCATCGGCGAGAAGCGCTTCCAGGCGCTGGTCGACCTGCTGACGGTGTGACGTGCGTGCCGACCACGGTCCGGCCCCCACACCCGCTGTCGGCTGGGCGGCGGGAGCCGTTGCGGGCGCGCTGGTCGGGTGGGGGGTGTTCGTCGACCGCAGGGCCCTGCCCATGGCCCTCGGGGTGCTGGTCGCCGGACTGGTCGTCCTGGTCGTCGGTCGCCGACGCACGATCCTCGGCGTCGTCGGTGTCGCGGTGGTCCTCACCGGCCTGGCCGGCGTGCACCGCAGCCTCCTGGCGGACGGGCCGGTGGACCGGCTCGCCCGAGCGGGGGGCGCCGCCGAGGCGGTCGCCGTGGTCGCCGCCGAACCCGCGGTGGGCGACGAGGGCCGATGGTGGACGATCCTGCGCCTGGCCGCGCTGGACGGCGTGCGAACGCACGAGCGGGTGCTCCTCCACCACGACGGCGACCCGCCGCCGCTCGGGACCACGCTCGTCCTCCGCACCACCGCCCGACCGCTGGACGACGGCGAGCCGTTCCACGAGTACCTCCGTCGTCGCCACGTCGTCGCGAGGGTCGACCCGGTCGGCCCGGTCGAGGTCGGGGCGCCGCCGGGTTCCATGCTGCGGTCCACCGAGTTCGTCCGTCGACGGGTGCGGGAGGCGGCGTCGCGCGGTCTCGGGGGTGATCGCGCCGGCCTGGCCGTCGGGCTCGTCACCGGGGACACGCGGCTGCTGTCGGAGCCCACCGAGGACGCCATGCGGGACGTCGGCCTGACCCACCTGGTCGCCGTCTCCGGATCCAATGTCGCCGTGGTGATCGCCGGGGTGGTCCTGCTGTGCGGCGTGGCGGGCGTGGGCGCCCGCGGCCGCCGGGTCGCCGTGGCGCTCGCGGTGGCCTGGTTCGTGCTGCTCACCCGGGCCGAGCCGTCGGTGATGCGCGCCGCGGTCATGGCGGGCGTCGTCCTGGTCGCCCAGGCGCGTGGTGTCGGCAGCCAGTCCGTGCACGCGCTGGCGGTCGCCGTGCTGGGACTCGTCGTCGTGGACCCGGCGCTGGCCGGGTCGCTGGGCATGGTCCTGTCGGCTGCGGCGACCGCCGGCGTGCTGGTCGTTGCGCCGCTCGTGGCGCGGCGCCTGCGGAGGTGGCCGGACCCCCTCGCCACGCTCGGCGCCGTGACCATCGGGGCGCAGGTCGCCGTCGCCCCCGTCCTGCTGATGACCGTCGGCGAGGTCCCGCTCGCGTCGATCCCGGCCAACCTGCTGGCCGTCCCCGCCGCGGCGATCGCGTCGGTGGTCGTCGGCTGGGGGACGGTGCTCGCCGTCGTCCACCCGGCCCTGGCCACCCCGATGTTCACGCTCGCCGACCCGGCACTGCGGCTCGTGCTGCTGGCGGCCCGGCTGCCGGACCTGCCGGTCGTGTCCTGGGCGCGCCCGGGCCTGGTCGTTGGGACCACCGGCCTGGTCGTCTGGCTGCTCACCCGACGCCGGACCCGCTGGGCCCGCGCCGGCGCCGTCGCGATCGTGGCCGGCTGCCTCGCGCTGGTCCCGATCGCCCGGCCGGATCCGACCGCGCTGACGGTCACGGCGATCGACGTCGGGCAGGGCGACGCGGTGCTCGTGCAGGGTGCCGGCGCCCGCATCCTCGTCGACGGCGGCCCGGACGAGGACACCGTCGCCGACTGGCTGCGCCGGCATGGCATCCGCCGGCTCGACCTCGTCGTGCAGACGCACCCGCACGCGGATCACACCGTCGGGCTGCCGGCGGTGCTGCGGACGGTGGCGGTCGGCGCCGTCTGGCTCCGTGCGACCGAGGCGGACACGTCGTTCGAGCAGGACCTGCGGCGGGTCGCGGCCGGCCGTGGGGTCCCCGTCGTCGAGCCCGAGGCCGGGCAGTCGGCCCGCGTCGGGGGACTGGTGGTCCACGTGCTGTCGCCGCCGCGGGGCCGCCCGTTCGCGGGCTCGGACGGCGAGGTCAACGACATGTCCCTGGTCCTGCGGGTCGACCAGGGTATGCGTCGCGCCCTGCTGACCGGCGACGCGGAGCACGAGCCGCAGGCCCGGATGCTGCAGCACCCGTCGACCCTGCGCGCCGGTCTGCTGAAGGTGCCCCACCACGGCGGCGCGACCACCGATCCCGCGTTCCTCCGGGCCGTCGACCCCACGGTGGCGCTCGTCAGCGTGGGCCGGGGCAACGACTACGGCCACCCCACCCCGGAGGTGCTCGGCCTGCTCGAGGACCTCGGGACCGAGGTCCGCCGGACCGACCGGGACGGCACGGTGACCGTCCGGGTGCCGCCACTACGCTCGCGCCATGCCTCCGCTCCACCTCCTGACGGGCGACGACGACCTGCTGTTGCAGCGGGCCACGGAACGCCTCCTCGACCAGCTCACCTCGGACGATCCCGAGCTGTCGGTCGAGGTGTACGACGCGGCCGAGGTCGAGGGCCTGCCCGAACTCCGCACCCAGTCGCTGTTCGGCGGCCGCGTCTGCGCGGTCGTGCGCGGCCTCGAGGGCACCCGTGGCCAGGGGCCCCCGGCGCCGCTGAAGGCCGAGCTCGAGGACTACTGCGCGGCCCCCGACGAGGACGCCGTCCTGGTGCTGGTCACCCGCGGGGTCGGTCGGATCCAGCGCATCAACAAGCTGGTGAAGCAGCACGGCGAGGTCCACGAGGTGAAGGCGCCGCCGGACTGGCGGGACGACCAGTGGCGGGGCATCGTCACCGACGAGTTCCGCCGGGCCGGCCGCACCGCCGAGGCCGATGCCGTGGCGGCGATCCTCGACCATGCGGGCCTGTCGCCGTCGGCGATCGCCTCCAAGGTCGCCCAGGCCGTCGCCAGCACGCAGGAACCCCGGATCACCGTCGACCACGTCGAGGCGGTCGTCGAGGGGCACGGCCGGCGCTCCGGGTTCGAGCTCGCCGACGCCATTGCCGACCGTGACGCCGGCCGGGCCATCGCCCTCCTGCGGGGCAGCCTCGAGGCGGGCGAGGCGCCGCTGGCCCTGCTCGGCGCGATCACCTACCGGTTCCGCCAGCTCCAGCAGGCCCGGGCCGGCGTCGACGACCGTCGCGTCCAGCGCCTGAAGGGTGTGGCACACGGCAACTTCGCCATCGGCGAGCTCGCGTGGTGCATGGACCGCCTCGCCCAGCTCGACGTCGACCTCAAGGGCAACACCGACCTGCCCCCCGACCTGGTCCTCGAGTTCGGCGTCATCGACCTCGCCACGCCGCGCGAGGTGGGCGTGCCGTGGAACCCGCTGACACCAGCCGGCTAGGTCCGGGCCCGCGGTGGGTCCTCCAGCTAGCGCTTCTCCTGCAGCAGGTCCGAGAACGCCCGCACCAGCACGCTGACCGCCGAGATCGGCGGCGACGGCAGGGCCTCGACCTGGGCCAGCAGGTCCGAGACGCGGCCCCGCCGCTGGGGGTTGGCCGTGCGCATCGCGGCGACGACGTCGTCCATGGACCACGAGTCCCCGTCGGCGGTGACGGCCTCGACGCCCCGCTGGAGCGCGGCGGCGTGGAGCCGTTGCACGTCGGCCGCCAGGCCCTTGCGCTCGCGCCGTTCCCAGCCGGGACTGACGGGCGTGCGCTCGACGATGCTGGCGAGGCGGTCCAGCCCGAGGGTGGACGCGATCCGGAACATCGCGTCGGTGACCACGGCCGGGTCGGCATCCAGGTCCCGGGCAGCGGCAGCGATGTCCACCACGAGACCGAGGTCTCCGGAGCCCGCGAGCACGTCGGCGAGGTCCGGGTCGACGAGGTCGTCCACGAGCCGGCCGGCCGCCGCGCGATGGCGGCGGGCGCGCGCGGGCGTCCCGGCCCGCGGCAGGGTCGTCCGCAGCGCCTCGAAGGTCTCGCCGTCCCGTTCGACCACCGCGTGGACGTCGGGCAGCAGCGGATCGTCGAGGTAGCGCCGGGCGATCCCCATGACCAGCCGGGCGAGCTCGGTGGCCAGGGGATGGGTGCGTTCCGGCGGCAGCATCGTGTCGACGACGTCCATCTCGGTCCACCACCGCGACACGTCGACGACGTGCCATGCGGCCAGGGTCGCCGCCAGCACCGTGGCGAGGTCGGAACCCGTCTCGATGGCGAGGTGGAACGGCCACGCCGGTCCGAGGCGATCGACGAGGTCGTTCGCGGCGACCGTCGCGACCAGCTCGCGGTGCAGGCGGTGCCGGGGGATGAGGTCGCCGTGGTCCCGCACCAGCCGAGGGGGCACGTAGGAGTGGACCACGGCCGCGACCTGCGGGTCGTCGGGCAGCGACGAGTCGAGCAGCGTCTGCGACACGACCCGCTTGGCGCCCGCCATCAGGGTGGCGAGCTCGGGGCGGGTCAGGCCCGCCCCCACCTCGGCCCGGTCGTCGAGCTCCTCGTCGCCCGGCAGGACGTCGACCGTCCGGTGGATGGTGCCGCGGTCCTCGAGCACGTCGATGAGCATGCGGAGGTCGTCGAGGCGTTCGGCACTGGACGCCGCCAGGCGTGACAGCTGCGCGGCCTGGCGGTCCACGTCGCGCAGCACGTGCGCCACGACGTCGTCGCTGACGTCGGCGAGCAGGGCGTTGCGCTCCTCGCGGGTCAGCGTTCCGTCCGCCTCCGCCAGCCCCAGCAGCACCTTGAGGTTGACCTCGTGGTCGGAGATGTCGACGCCGGCCGCGTTGTGCACGGCGTCCTGGTCGATCCGACCACCACGTCGGGCGTACTGGATCCGACCGCGCTGGGTGATCGCGAGGTTCGCGCCCTCGCCGACCACCCGTGCGCGCACCTGCGTCGCGTCGATGCGCACGCCGTCGTTGACCCGGTCGCCGACGTCGGCGTCGGTCTCGTCCGAGGCCCGGACGTAGGTGCCGATGCCGCCGAACCACAGCAGGTCGACCTGGCTGGCCAGGATCGTCCGGATCAGCTCGTCGGGGGTGCACGGGCCGGCGTCGATCCCCAGCAGCTCGCGCACTTCCGGCGTCGGCTCGACCGACTTGGCCGTCCGGGCCACCACCATGCCACCGGGGGAGAGCGCATCGCGGTCGTAGTCCTGCCAGCTGGACCCCGGCAGGGTGAACAGGCGCTCGCGCTCGGCGTACGAGCGGACCGGGTCGGGGTCCGGGTCGAGGAAGACGTCGCGGTGGTCGAAGGCCGCGACGAGCCGGAGCGACCGGCTGAGCAGCATGCCGTTGCCGAAGACGTCCCCGGACATGTCGCCGACGCCGGCCACCGTGACGGGGTCGGTCTGCAGGTCCATGCCGAGTTCGGCGAAGTGGCGGGTGATGACCGTCCACGCGCCGCGTGCCGTGATCGCCAGGCCCTTGTGGTCGTAGCCCGAGGAGCCGCCGGAGGCGAACGCGTCGCCGAGCCAGAAGCCGCGTTCCTCGGCAACGCGGTTCGCGACGTCCGAGAACGTGGCCGTGCCCTTGTCGGCCGCGACGACGAGGTAGGGGTCGACGCCGTCCCGGCGCACGACACGGGCCGGCGGCACGACCGTGCCGGCGGCGTCGACGTCGTCGGTGAGGTCCAGCAGCGCCGAGATGAACGCCACGTACTGGCGCTGGACGTCCTCGCGTGCCGCGTCACGGTCGTCGGGCAGCCGCTTGCACACGAAGCCGCCCTTGGCGCCGGTCGGGACGATCAGGGCGTTCTTGAGCACCTGGGCCTTCATCAGGCCGAGGACCTCGGTGCGCAGGTCGTCGTGGCGGTCGCTGAACCGCAGCCCGCCCCGCGCGATGGGGCCGCTGCGCAGGTGCACGCCCTCGACCGCGGGGGAGGCCACGAACACCTCGCGGTGGGGCAGGGGAGCGGGCATGTCCGGGACGAGCGCCGGGTCGAACTTGAAGGCCAGCACGGGCACGCGGCGCCCGTCGGGGTCGGTGGTCCAGCCACGGTCGTCGTCCGGCTGGTGGACGAAGGCCGTCGTGCGCAGGGTGGCGTCGACCAGGTGGAGGATGCCGCGGACGATGCGGTCGTGGTCGAGGCGCTCGATGGCGTCGCAGGCGGCGACCGCGGCGTCGTGGGCGGCCGCCACCGCCGCCTCGGCCTGCTGGGCATTCGGGTCGAACCGCAGCCGGAACACGTCGAGGACCGCCTGGACGGCCTCGGGATGGTTCGCCAGCGCCTGGTTGGCGTACTCGGCCGAGTACGAGGTGCCGACCTGGCGGCGGTAGCGCCGGTACGCCCGGACGATCGCGACCTCGTGGGGTGTGAGCCCCGCCCGCAGGACCAGCTGGTTGAGGCTGTCGACATCGACGCGGCCGTCCAGTGCGGCCAGCACCGTCGCGGTGAGGGACTCCGTGGCATCGACGACGGCGTCCGGTGGTGCGACGACCCGGAACTCGTGCAGGTGCAACGGGGCCCCGTGGCCGGTGAGCACGTGCGGGTGCTCGGCCTCGACCCGCAGCCCGAGCGACTCGAGCACCGGCATGACGTCGGAGAGCGCGAGGGGACGGTGCTTCTGGGCCAGCAGGAGGACGCGGCCCTTGTCGTCGTCGGCGAGCCAGGCCGCACGATCGTCCGTGCTGGCCAGCAGCTGGTCGAGCCGAGCCAGGTCGTCGACCGCACGGCGTGGGTGCGTGCGGTCCCGGTAGGTGTGCGGGAGCCGGCTGGCCAGGTCGGTCCACCGCTGGGTCGCGGCCGCGTCGCCGCCGCGGGCGACCAGCTCGGCGCGTGTCCGTTCGATCCACGGCCGGGCGGCGCCGATGACCGCGTGCTCCAGCTCCAGCACGTCCAGCTGCGCGGGGTCCCTGCCGTGCGCGGTGAACCGGACGACCACCTCACCCTGCTGCTCGCCCATGGACAGGTCGGCCTCCACGGGCCCGTCGACCGCCCGTGCCAGCACCTGGGTCACCTGGCGCCGGACCGCCGGCGTGTACTCGTCACGCGGCACCGCCAGGACCACGACGACGGTCTCGGTCGGGGCGTCGACCCGCACGACGGCCCGGATCGTGCCGCGCTCCTCGGCGCCGAGCAGGCTGACCAGCAGGTCCCGCAGGTCGTCGGTCGTGCGCCCGAGCAGCTCGTCCTTGGGCAGGGAGTGGAACAGCCCGACGAGGGCGCGCTCCTCGTGGGAGTTCGGCACCACGTCCTCGGCGTCGAGGACCCGCTGCAGCCGTTCGCGGAGCACCGGGGTGCGCGACGACGGGACCCCGAGCCCGGTCGCGCTGAACAGGGCCAGCAGCCGTTCGACCCGGACCGGCCGCCCGTCGTCGTCCACGTGCGTGACGGCCACGTCGAGCATGCGGCGCAGCCGGTGCACCGTGGCCCGCCGGGTCGTGTGGTTGACCCGCAGGACCGGAGCCTCCAGCAGCCGCTCCCGGACGTCCTCGGGCAGCGAGGACAGGGTGGTGCCCTCGACGAAGCGGCTGCGGCCCTCGTCGCGGAGGATCCCGAGTCCCGAACCCGGGTTCGCCCGGACCGGTGGGTCGTCGGCGGACCAGTCCACCTCGTACGCGCGCCACCCGAGCATGACGAGGTTGCCGTCGACCATCCAGTCGAGCAGGTCGGCGACCTCGCCCGGGGGGTCGGTGGGGTTGGTCCGGGCGTCCGGCGAGCGCAGTCGTTCCGCCGTCGCCGTCACCGCATCGCGCATGGCCTCGTGGTCGTCGGTCACGAGGACGACGTCACGCAGGGCGTCCTGCAGCTGCGACAGCAGGGCGTCGGACCGCTGGTCGTCGAGACGCTGGTCGAGCTCGAGGTGGAGGAAGGCCTCGCGGTGGTCGGCATCCCGGGCCGTGCCGACGTGCGCCAGGCGGCCCTCCGCGTCGCGCTCGGTGCCGACGATCGGATGCAGGCGGCGGACGACCGCGGCGTCGGCGGCCTCGATCACCTGCGTGACCGTCGACAGCAGGAACGGTCGGTCCTCGCCGACGACCTCGACCACCGTCCCCGTCGGGCCCTCGCCGTCGATCCCCGTCTCGGGGGTCGACAGGCGGACGGTCAGCGCATCCGCTGGCGACGCGTCCATCCAGTGGAACGCGTCGACGAGCCATGCGGCGGCTGCCCCGTCATCGGCCGCCTCCAGCGCGGGCACCGGGACGCGCCGCAGGGTGGCGGCGGCAAAGGTGGCCGCCTGCTCGCCGCGGTCACCGACCGCGCGCTCGACGGCGTGCAGGATCCGCTGGGTCGTCTCGTCCGCTGGTCTGTCCACATGGCCACCACGGTCGGCTCCCGTCACGCGGCGAGCCTACGGACCGGCCAGCGCCTGCGTGGGAAATGGCGCACGGGCCGCCCGGTGGGGCGGCCCGTGGGAGGGTTCGCGGTGCGCGCGGCCTTACAGGGTGGTCAGCCGCTTCGCCATGCGGGACTTCTTGTTGGCGGCGTTGTTGGAGTGGATGACGCCCTTGGTGGCCGCCTTGTCCAGCTCGCGGGCGGCCTCCTGGAAGGCGGCCTCGGCGGCCTCGCGGTCGCCGGCCTCGGCGGCCGTGCGGAACGTCCGCATGCGGGTCTTCAGGCGCGACCGGACGGCCTTGTTGCGCTGGCGCGCGGCCTCGTTCTGGCGGTTGCGCTTGATCTGGCTCTTGATGTTCGCCATGGCAAGCCTCGTGAAAGTCGTGTGGGCGGCGCGCTCAGGATGTGTGGGAGGAGCGATGGCCGCGACGCGGAACGTGCCGCCACGTTGGGCGGCACCGGTCGCGGCATGGTACCGACGTCGCCGGCGTCGCGGCAACAGGTCGTCGGCGGGGGGTCGACCCGGCGTCGGTACGCTCGCAGTTCGACCCCGACCGCCCGTGAGTGCCCCTTCGTGTACCCGATCGACCGCATCCGCAACTTCTGCATCGTGGCGCACGTCGACCACGGCAAGTCGACGCTGGCGGACCGGATGCTGCAGCTCACCGAGCTGGTCGACCCGCGGAAGATGCGCGAGCAGTACCTCGACAAGATGGACATCGAGCGCGAGCGCGGCATCACGATCAAGGCCCAGACCGCCCGGCTGCCGTACCGGCACGACCACGGCGAGCACCTGCTCAACCTCATCGACACGCCGGGCCACGTCGACTTCTCCTACGAGGTGTCCCGGGCGCTCAACGCCTGCGAGGGGGCCGTGCTGCTGGTCGACGCCGCCCAGGGCATGGAGGCGCAGACCATCGCCAACCTCTACCTGGCGCTGGAGGCGGACCTCGAGATCATCCCCGTCCTGAACAAGATCGACCTGCCGGCCGCCGAACCGGACCGGGTGGCGCGCGAGATGACCTCGATCATCGGCGGCGCCCCCAGTGACGTCCTGCGGATCTCCGCCAAGACCGGCGAGGGCGTCAAGGAGGTGCTCGACGCGATCGTCGAGCGGGTGCCCGCGCCGACCCAGTCGCCCGACGACCCGCTGCGCGCCCTGATCTTCGACTCGATCTACGACACCTACCGCGGCACGCTCGTGTACTTCCGGGTGGTCGACGGGACGCTGAAGGCCGGCGACCGCATCCGGCTGAAGGCCACGGGCTTCGAGGGCGAGGTGGACGACCTCGCCGTCCACTCGCCGGAGGAGACGCCGATCGACGCGCTCGGCCCGGGCGAGGTCGGGATGCTGTCGGCGGCCATCAAGGAGGTCAGCGAGGCCAAGGTCGGCGACACGATCGTGCACGCCGGCCGTGGCGCCGCCGACGTGCCGTCGCTGCCGGGCTACCGCGAGCCGCTGCCGATGGTGTTCTCCGGCCTGTACCCGGTGGACTCCGACGACTTCCCGCTGCTGCGCGACGCGCTGGACAAGCTGCGGCTGAACGACTCGTCGTTCGTGTACGAGCCCGAGACCTCCGTCGCCCTCGGGTTCGGGTTCCGCTGCGGGTTCCTCGGCCTGCTCCACCTCGAGATCATCTCCGAGCGCCTCGACCGTGAGTTCGGCATCCCGCTGGTCGCCACGGCCCCGTCCGTCAGCTACCACGTGCGGCTGCAGGACGGCTCGCAGAAGGGCCAGCCGCTGCTGGACGAGAACGGCGACGAGGTGATCCGCACCGTCTCGAACCCGCAGGAGCTGCCCGAGCCCAACCAGATCCTGGCCATCGAGGAGCCGACGGTCGACGCCATGGTCCTCGTCCCCAGCGACTACGTCGGGCCGGTGATGCAGCTGTGCGAGGGGCGCCGGGGGCGGATGATCGCGATGGACTACCTCACCGAGGAACGCGTCGAGCTGCGCTACCGCCTGCCGCTGGCCGAGATCATCACCGACTTCTTCGACCAGCTGAAGTCGATCACCCGCGGGTACGCGTCCCTGGACTATGAACGGGGCGAGTACGAGGCATCCGACCTCGTGCGGGTCGACATCCTGCTCAACGGCGACCCGGTCGACGCGTTCAGCTCCATCGTCCACCGCGACAAGGCGTACGCGTTCGGCAAGGACATGGTGGAACGGCTCAAGGAGCTGATCCCGCGGCAGATGTTCGACGTGCCGATCCAGGCCGCGATCGGGGCCAAGGTCATCGCGCGCGAGACCGTCAAGGCACGCCGCAAGGACGTGCTGGCCAAGTGCTACGGCGGCGACGTGTCCCGCAAGCGCAAGCTGCTCGAGAAGCAGAAGGAGGGCAAGAAGAAGATGAAGGCCGTGGGGTCGGTCGAGATCCCCCAGGACGCCTTCGTCTCCGCCCTGCGCCGGTCCAGTCCGACTGGCTGAGGATCGGCTTCCTCGCGCCGGCACCCACCGCGTACCGTGGGCCGGAGCCCCCACCCGTCTCCCATCCACCCCCCGAGCGTGCCCCGTGACCACCATCCGTGCCCGTTTCCGCCCGCACCCGCGAGGCTTCGGCTTCCTCACGCCCGTCGGCCCCGACGACCTCACCCCCACGACCTTCCGGGTGCCGGTTGAGCGGGGGAGCGAACCCGTCGAGCGGGGGAGCGAGCCCAGTGCAGACGACGCCACCGACCACGACTCGGCGTTCGTCCCGCCGGACGTGGCCAGCGGCCGGCTCGCCGACGACCTCGTCGAGGCCGAGGTGGCCGCCGACGACA
>CAZDIF010000043.1:0-11546 GCA_964505365.1 uncultured Actinomycetota bacterium | reverse complement strand
GCCTGCAGCAGGTCGACCACCCGCGCGCCCACCTCCTCGAACCGGATGTCGGCGTGGGCGGCGTGTCGGTTCAGGGCCCAGATGTCCTCCGGGGTGACCTCCCCACGGTCTGCCAGTGCCTCCATGCCACGGGCCAACACGTCGACGCGCTGGATGTCCGCCCAGGAGTTCTGATCGCCGTTGTGCCACCCGGTCGCGACCTGGTTGTTCCAGTTTGCCGTGAACCCCTGCGCCGGATTGATGGCGTGCGGCACGTCGTCGAGCGGCACCGTGCCCTGCCAGTCGAACTCGCCCGTGCCCAGGGTGGGCAGCCGCACGTCGGTGCCCTCCGCGCGGATCGGCGGCCGCGCGACGTGCCAGAACCCGGCGTTGCCCTGGTCGTCGACGTAGTTGAGGTTCAGCGAGATCGTGTAGTCCTCCTGCGCCGCCCGGAACTCGTCGATGGTCGTGGGCTCGTTGAAGGTCACGAACGGCTTGCCGTTGGCGACCTCCTGCATCCAGTGGGCGCGGACCTTGACGACGGCGTGCGGCTGGCCGTCCACGTCCACGCGGCCGATCACCGCGCCGTACTCGGGCACCCGCTGCACGGCCACGTCGGTCTGGGCGGCCGGCAGCCCGTCGCACAGGTCGGAGGCGTCCGGCGAGCCCAGCAGGCCCACCTGGTCGGCCTTGCACGTGACCGTGGAGGTGTAGGTCCCCAGCTCGTGGGCCTGCCCACCCCGCAGGTAGTGGGTGTCCGGGCGCTCCGGGTCCAGGGGCACGAGGAAGACGTCGACCTGGTCGGTGTAGCCGTAGGTGATCGACCAGGCGTGGGTCGGCGTCTTGCCGATCAGCACCGCTCCGGCCGTGCCGGCGAAGCCGATCCCGCGTGCATGCTGGTTCGGGGAGTGGGCCTCGAACTCCCAGAAGATGCCGGGGACGAGGTAGTCCAGCTGCGGCCCACCGAGCAGGATCGGGTCCCCGGACGCCGTGAGGTCGCCGGACACCGCGATGGCGTTGGACGCCTGCTTGCGAGACAGGCCGACGTGCGCCAGGCCGGCCACCAGGTCGGTCTCGTGCTGGACGGCCGCCGCGACCTCGTCCGGGTCGTCGGGGACGGCCACGCCGGGTGCGTCGAGCCCCTCGAACCCGCCGCCCGGGTAGTCGAAGGCCCCCTCCTCGGGCTGAGCCGTGGTGTAGGCACCCGGGTCGCGGACGAACCGCAGGTCCCGGAAGACCTCGAGGCCCTCTTCGGGGCCCAGTGAGGCCTGCAGGTCCGCCAGCATCAGGGCGTTCTCGAGCTCCTGGCCGAAGCCCTCGACCGAGTCCCGGGCCTGCAGCACGAAGACCGCCAGCGAGTGGGTCAGGTCCCAGTGCTCGGGGACGATCCCCAGCGCGGCGTACTCGGCCGGCAGCAGCGTCGGGTCCTGCAGCGCCGCGTCGATGTAGGCGTTGACGCCGTCGAGGTAGGACTGCAGCAGCGCCTGCTCCTCCTCGGAGTAGAACGCCTCCAGCATGGCCAGCAGCTCGTCGTCGGTGTAGAACTCCCGGCGCCAGGCGCGGTCGTAGTCGTACCACTCCTGCCCGCCGAGGAACTCCGCCATCTCGCCGCGCGCGACGTGGCGGAACACGTCCGCCTGGAACAGCCGCTGGCTGGCCATCGCCCAGCCGACGCCGAACTGGGTCGCCGCGTCGGACTCGCCGACGACGATCGGCACGCCCCACTCGTCGACCCACAGCGACACGTCATCGCGCCCGGCCGGGTGGGCCGGGTCGCCGAGCTCCTCCAGCCGCTCGGGCGTGGCCAGTGCCCAGTCCTTGCGTTCCCAGTCGACGTACAGGTCCCGCTGGTCGGTCGTGTTCGCTGCCTCGTACCCGCCGGCCAGGGCCGCGGGCAGGTCCGTCGCCGGGACGTGGCCGATGTTGCCGGGCGGGGTCACGTTGCCGCCACCGACGTGGTCGAACTCGGGCAGCAGGTCGTCGGCGTCCTGCGCCACCGCGGGGCTGGCGATGGTGGCCAGCAGCGCGGCGGCGACGAGGACGGTGACATGGCGGCGGGACGGCGGCACGGTGGCTCCTGGGCGTGGGACGAGACACCAAGGAGGTTCGACGCGGCCGCCCCCGCCTCCTGCACGGTGCCGCTGGCGTGCCGGACGTGGGTGCTTGCAAAAGTTTATGCGCCATGGTTTCCTGTCATGGTCCGGGTGGTCTCGCCCGGTCCACCCTGGGAGAGCCCATGCCACGCTTCCTGCCTCGTCTGGCCCTCGGCACCGCGCTGACGGCCGTCGGGTCCTCCGCGATCACGCAGGTGCAGCGCCGGCGCGCCCAGCGCCACGAGCTGTCGGGCCGCGACCACGTCGCCTTCGCGCCGGACGGCACCCGCCTGCACGTCGTCCACCGGGGCCCCGCCGACGCGGGCACCGCCTTCGTCCTCGTGCACGGCTGGGCCATGGGCAGCGTGTTCTGGGAGGACGTCGCCGACGAGCTGGCCGACGACCACCTCGTCGTGGCGTACGACCAGCGGGGGCACGGCCGCTCGGGCGAGCCCGGCACCGCCGGGGCCGAGGTGGAGGCACTGGGCGACGACCTGCAGGCCGTCCTCGAGACGCTGCCGGCCGACTGCGAGGTCGTGCTGGTCGGCCACTCGATGGGTGCGATGTCCGTCGTCGCCTGGGCGGCCCACCACGTCGACGAGCGGGTGGTCGCCGCCGCCCTCTTCAACACCGGCGTGCATGGCCTCGTGGCCGCCTCGGCGGCGACGTTCGGCCGGGTGGCCCGGCCGATCCAGCCCGTCCTGCAGACGGTCCTCACCAGCGGCCTGCCGCTCGGTGCCCTGCCCGCCGTGACGCTGCGCGGCGCGATCGCGTACGTCGCCCACGGCCCGGGCGCCGACCGGCGCGCCGTCGACCGCACGGCGATGCTGGTGTGCGGCTCGCAGGCCCGCGTCCGTGGCGCGTTCGGACGCAGCATGTCGACGATGGACCTGCGCGAGGCCCTCTGCCGGCTGGAGGTGCCCACCTGCGTCGTGACCGGCTCCCACGACCGGATGACACCGCCCCCGCTCGCGCGCGCACTGGCGGACGGACTGCCGGACGCGGTGCTGCACACCATGGAGGGCGCCGGCCACCAGGCGCCGCTCGAGGACCCCCGGCGCGCCGTCGCGGTCGTCCTCGACCACCTCGACGCGGTGGTCGAGCGGCGTCGCGCGGCCGCCTGACGGCGGCGCATCGGGTTCGTCCGGTGGGCGGACCCGCCGTAGCCTCTGCAGGCGTGCCCCTCGACGAACCAAGGCCTGCCCCGTGAGCGAGGACTTCTCCACCGTCAGCGGTTTCCCGCTGCATGCCGTCTACGGCCCGGACGACCTGGCGGACTTCGACCACGACGCGAAGCTCGGCGCGCCGGGCGAGTACCCGTACACCCGCGGGGTCTACCCGACGATGTACCGCGGCCGGCACTGGACGATGCGCCAGTACGCCGGCATGGCCACCGCGGAGGAATCCAACGAGCGCTACAAGTACCTGCTCGCCCAGGGCACCACGGGCCTGTCGGTCGCGTTCGACCTGCCGACGCAGATGGGTTACGACAGCTCGGCCGAGATCGCCGAGGGCGAGGTCGGCAAGGTCGGCGTGGCGATCGACACCGTCGAGGACATGAAGCGGCTGTTCGACGGGATCCCGCTCGACCAGGTGTCGACGTCGATGACCATCAACGCGCCCGCCTCCCTGCTGCTGCTGATGTACGAGATCGCGGGCGAGGAACAGGGTGTCGACCCCGGGAAGCTGCGCGGCACGATCCAGAACGACGTGCTCAAGGAGTACATCGCCCGCGGCACCTACATCTACCCGCCGGCGCCGAGCATCCGCCTGATCAGCGACACCTTCGCCTACTGCACCGAGCGGCTGCCGCGGTTCAACACGATCTCGATCTCCGGCTACCACATGGGCGAGGCCGGGGCGACGCCCGTGCAGGAGGTCGCCTTCACGCTGGCCGACGGCATCGCGTACGTGCAGGCGGCCCTCGACGCAGGCCTCGACGTCGACGCCTTCGCGCCGCGGCTCAGCTTCTTCTTCGTGTCGCGCTCGACCCTGTTGGAGGAGGTCGCGAAGTTCCGCGCGGCCCGCCGCATGTGGGCCCGCATCATGAAGGAGCGTTTCGGGGCGCAGGAGGACAAGTCCCTGATGCTGCGCTACCACACGCAGACCGCCGGCGTGCAGCTGACCGCGCAGCAGCCCGAGGTCAACATGGTGCGTGTGGCCATCCAGGCGCTGGCCGCGACGCTCGGCGGCACCCAGTCGCTGCACACCAACAGCTACGACGAGGCCCTCGCGCTGCCGACGGAGAAGTCCGCGCGGCTCGCGCTGCGCACCCAGCAGGTCATCGCCCACGAGTCCGACATCGCCCGCACCGTGGACCCGCTCGCCGGCAGCTACCTCGTCGAGTCCCTCACGGATCGGATCGAGGAGGAGGCCTTCGCCTACATCGACCGGATCGACGAGATGGGCGGTGCGGTGCAGGCGATCGAGGCGGGCTTCCAGAAGGGCGAGATCGAGCGGTCCGCCTACGACTTCGCCCGCGCCGTCGAGGACGAGGAGGAGGTGATCGTCGGCGTGAACCGCTTCCAGCTCGACGAGGAGATGGACACCGAGCTGCAGCGCGTGGACGAGGCCATCCGCCAGGGCCAGATCGACCGCATCGAGAAGGTCAAGGCCGAGCGCGACAGCGGGGCCGTGGCCGATGCGCTCGACGACGTGCGGACGGCCGCGGCCGGCGACGAGAACCTGCTCGTGCCCATGCACGAGGCCCTGCGCCGCCGGGCGACCCTGCAGGAGGTCTGCGACGTGCTCCGCGACGAGTGGGGCGGCTACGTCCCCCGGGACACGATGTGACCGGCATGAGCACCGTCGCCCGCGACGCCCTCGGGCCGCCGTTCGACGTCCGGCCGCTCCTCGCGCCGATGCGCGAGGCGCTGATCGACCTCATGACCGATCGCTCGCCGTCCGACTGGGACGTCCCGACCACGCCGGGCTGGACCGTGTCCGACACGATCGCCCACCTGCTGGGGGACGACCTCGGCCGCATCTCCCGGACCCGCGACGACCACCACGGCCTCGTCCGCGGCCCCGACGAGGACTTCCCGGCATTCATCGACCGCACCAACGACGAGTGGGTCACGGCGGCCCGGCGGCTCAGCCCACGGGTGCTGCTCGACCTGCTCCTGCACACCGGCAAGCTCGTGCGCGCCCAGTGGGCGGGCCACGACCTCGACGAGGACAGCGAGCCCGTGTCGTGGGCGGGACTGGACCCGGCGCCGCTGTGGCTGGACATGGCACGCGACTACACCGAGTACTGGATCCACCAGGCACAGGTGCGCGAGGCCCTCGGCGAGCCGCTGCTCGACGAGCGGCGCTTCGTCGAGCCGGTCGTGGCGACGTTCCTGCGGGCGCTCCCGCACATGCTCCGCGACCTCGCCCCCGACGAGGGGGAGACCACGCTGACGATCGAGGTCACCGACCTCACGCCGGGGGACTGGCACCTGCGCGGTGGCGCCCGGGGGTGGCGGTTCGTCACCGCCGTGGGCAATCCCGACACCACGGTGTCCTGGACCTCCGACACGGTCTGGCGGCTCGGCAGCCGGCGGATCGAGCCCGCCGAGGCCCGCGCCCGTGCCCATGTCGAGGGGGACGTGGACGTGGGCACGGTCGTGACGTCGCTGCTGTCGATCATCCGCGAGCCCTGAAGGACGGTCTCGTGCCCACGCGCGACGGCACCCCGCCCGGCGGCTCCGGAGACACCTCCAGCGCCCGGCTGGGGGTGATCGTCGACCGGGACGGGGACGGGTGCGTGTGGTGCTCCCGGCCCTTCGACGACCTCGTCCGGCCCACGCGCGAACACGTCATCCCGCGGGTCCGGGGCGGTCCGTCGTGGCTGGAGAACGAGATCGCGGCCTGCGCGCGCTGCAACCGGGAGCGCGGTCATGCGACGCCGGTGCAGTGGCTCGACGAGGTGCGGGCCCGTGGGCGGACCCCGCGTCCCGAGGTGCTGGAGGCGGCGCTGGTGCGCCTGGCCGAACGCATCCGCGCCCGCGGGGGAGCGCGGCGCATCCGTCGCACGCTGCGGGCCGAGCTGCGCAAGCTCGGTCGCCACGACGTCCTGCCGTGATCAGCTGAGGCAGTCGGCGCAGCGGCCCCGGTAGATCACCTGGGCGGTGTCGACCTCGACGCCGGGCAGGCCGGCGTCGAGGCAGGGTCGGTCGTCGCCCCGGCACGGGACGTCGACGATCCGCCCGCACGTGCGGCAGACGAAGTGGTGGTGGAACGCGGCGCCGGCCTCGTACAGGGTGCGACCCGGGCCGGCGTCCGCCATCAGGACCAGGCCGGCCTCGACGAGGTCGTCGAGGACCTTGTAGATGCTGGCACGGGCCCGTCCCGTGGCGGCGGTGACCTCGTCGGCGGCGTGGTGGCCGGGATGGTCGTCGAGCCACGCCAGCACGTCGAGGCGGGGGCGGGTTGCCCGCAGCCCCGCCTCGCGCAGGCGGTCGGCCCGGATGGCCGGCGAGGCCGTCACGCGGTCCTCGCCTGGGCCGAGATCATCCACAGCTGCTTGTCGAGCACCTGGAGCAGCTGGATCAGCAGGTCCTCGACGCCCGGGTCCGCCTCGGCGGCCGCCGGGATGCGCTCGCGGACGTTGCGTGCCACCGTCTCGATCCGGTCGGCGACGAGGTCGAGCACGGCGTCGTCCTCGATCCAGTCGACCTCGACCGGGTCGATCGTCGAGTCACCGGCGATGCGGACGGCGCGGCCGTCGGGGACGATGCCCAGGGTCGCGAGCCGCTCGGCGACCTCGTCGCCGTACTGGCGGTACTCGTCGATCAGCTCGTCGAGGTGCTCGTGGACGATCTTGAAGCGCTCGCCGACGACGCTCCAGTGCAGCTGCTTGCCCGTGAGCGCCAGCTCGACGAGCTCCACGAGGGTGGGCTGCAGGACCGCGGCGGCCTGCTGGGCGCGGTCGGGGTCGAGGCTGGTGCGGATGCGGGACGTGGTCGTGGTGGCCATGGTGGATCTCCGTCGTGACGGGAACGTTGTCTGGACAGTATCCAGTGTAGCCGTTGTCTGGACACTGTCCAGACAACGGCGAGGCTGATGCGGGCCGGGTGGGGCACGGGCTCGGTTACCGTGGCGCCGACCGTGCAGGCGACGACGAGGTGGACGTGAGCGAGCGGATCGTGATCCTCGGTGGGGGCCCGGCCGGGTACGAGGCCGGGCTCGTGGCCGCCGAGCTCGGCGCGGAGGCCACCATCGTCGCGGACGAGGGCCTGGGCGGAAACAGCGTCCTGTGGGACTGCGTGCCCTCGAAGGCGCTGATCGTGGCCGCCGAGGCGATGGGCTGGCTGCACACGGCCAACGGCATGGGCGTGCACGTCGAGGGGTTCCCGGCCGTCCAGGCGGATCACGAGGCACCCGCGGACCGCACCACGGTCGACTTCCCCGCGCTGTCGCGCCGGGTGCTGGACCTCGGTGCCAACCAGTCGGTGGACATCGAGCGGAAGGTCCAGCGCGAGGGCCTGACGATCGTCCGCGGGCGCGGCCGGATCTCCGGGTACCACGAGGTCACGGCCACGCTCGAGGACGGCTCGACCCGGGTGCTGCCGGCCGACCACGTCCTGGTCGCCACCGGGTCCACCGCCCGTGTCCTGCCATTCTTCGAACCGGACGGTGACCGGGTGCTGATCGGGCCGCAGGTCTATGGCCTGCCCGAGGTCCCCGAGCACCTCATCGTCGTCGGGTCCGGCGCCACCGGTGCCGAGTTCGCGCATGCGTTCGTGCGCTTCGGCGCGCAGCTCACGCTGGTCTCGTCACGGGACCTGATCCTGCCCACGGAGGATCCCGACGCCGCCCAGGTGATCGAGGACGTCTTCGAGCGCCGCGGCATGACCATCCTGCGCAACGCGCGGGCCGAGTCGTGCACGCCCGACGCCGACGGGGTGACGATCGGCCTGCAGGGTGGTGGGGAGGTCCGCGGCAGCCACGTCCTGTTCACGGTCGGCCAGGTCCCCGTCGCGCAGGACCTCGGGCTCGACAAGGCGGGCGTCGAGCTGAACCGGCAGGGCGGGATCGACGTGGACGCGGTGGGCCGGACCTCGTGTCGCTGGATCTACGCCGCCGGTGACGTGGTCGGCCGGGTGATGCTCGCGTCGGTCGCGGCAATGCAGGGTCGGGTGGCCATGTGGCACGCGCTGGGGCAGGCCGTCACCCCCATCCGGTGGGACGCGGTCGCCGCGACGATCTTCACCGACCCGGAGGTCGCCACCGTCGGCATGGGCCCCGACGAGGCCGAGGAGGCGTCGATCCCGATCGTCACCGCTCAGCTGGACTTCGCCGGGAACCCGCGGGCGAAGATGGCCGACGCGACCGACGGGTTCGTCAAGGTCCACGCGATGGTCGGGTCCGGCATCGTCGTCGGTGGCGTCGTCGTCTCCGCCCGTGCCAGCGACCTCATCCAGCCGCTCGCCCTCGCGGTGCAGAACCGGCTGTCGGTCTCCCAGCTGGCCCAGACCATGGCCGTGTACCCGTCGATGCAGGGCTCGATCGCCGAGTGCGCCCGCATGCTGATGGCCCGGCTGGAACAGCCAGCCTGACTACTCGGGCGTGTCGTCCTGCTCGCCTTCCGGTTCCCGGGGTCCACGCTGGGCGGCGCCGGTGGCCTGCGCCAGGCGCAGCACGGTGACCAGCCCGACCCCCCCGATCACGTTGCCGAGCACGGCCCAGGCGAAGATCCCCGCCCAGTCCGGGTAGCTGATCTCGGGGTTGACCCACAGGGAGCCGAAGATCTCCAGCGACGTCACGATCGAGTGCAGCAGGGGCGTGGCGGTCAGCACGAATGCCACGCTGACGGCCGCCACGATCTTGGCGCCGATCGAGTCGGTGCTGCGTTCCATCCAGGTCAGCAGCGTGATCGCCGCGCCGCCGAGCACCGCGCTGGCGAAGGTGTCGAGGCCGATGCCCTGCCTGGTGAAGTGGGTCCCGAGTTCCGCCAGCACCTGCGACTCGCGCAGCTCGGGGACGCCCGCGACCACGATGGCCATGATCACCCATCCGGCGACGATGTTTGCGACCATCGTGCCGCTCCACAGGCGGAGGACGTCACGCCACTGCCCGCGGCCCGAGATCACCGCCACCACGGGGACGAGGAAGTTCTCCGTGAACAGCTCCGAGCGGCCCAGCACGAGCGCGATGAACCCGATCGAGAATGCCAGGGCTCCGAGCAGCTCCGATCCCGTGGCGTGCCGGACGACGAGCATCGCCAGGATCCCGATTCCGAGGTCGATGCCCCCGACGGCGCCGGTGGAGAGCATCGACAGCCATGATCGGTTCAGTCGCGTGTCCCCTTCGGCGACAGCCCCGACGAAGGTGTGGCGCACCTCCTCGTCGCCGACCTCGGGCTCCTCCGACTCGTCGTGGGAGTCGGCAGCCTCCTCGTGCTCGTCGACGATCGATTCCGGATCGACCTGTTCGTCGTCGCGATTGGCCACGGCACCTCCGCGGGACGGGATGGGACGTGGCATCGACTCTACGGCGACTGCACCGGGGGCCGTCGCGGGGCCGGACCGGGGACGTGCGGGTCCTGCGGTGGGGCCTCTGCCCGGGCCTGGACCAGTCGCAGCATCGTGACCAGCACGACGCCACCGACGATGTTGCCCACCACGGCGACGCCGAAGACCCCGGCCCAGTCGGCGTAGCCGAACGCCGCCGACCGCTGGAGGGCCCCGAACATCTCCAGCGAGCTGACGACCGTGTGCAGCAGCGGGGTGCTGGCCAGCACGAAGGCGATGGTCGACACGGCGACGATCCGACCCCCGAGCGTGGCGGCTCCCCGCTCCATCCAGGTCATCAGGGTGATCGCGGCGCCGGCCAGCACCGCGGAGCCGAACATCTCCCAGCCGATGCCCATCTCCACGAAGTGGAAGGCGACATCCAGGAGGACGTCGGACTCGCTGATGCGGGGGATCGCGAGCACGATGATGGCCATCATGACCCAGCCCCCCGCGAGGTTGCCGATCCCCGTCAGCCCCCAGAGGCGCACCAGGGACGGGAGCGACCGCCGCCGCCGCAGGGCCGCCGCGACCGGGATGAGGAAGTTCTCGGTGAACAGTTCGGACTGGCCGAGCAGGATCGCGATGAAGCCGATGCTGAACGCCAGACCGCCCAGCAGTTCGCTCCTGGTGGCCTCCATCACGCTGAGCTTGGCCAGCACGCCGATGCCCACGTCGATCCCCGCGATGGCGCCGGTGGCGAGCAGGGACGTGGCCGAGCGGTCGAGCCGGTGGTCGCCCTCGTCCGCCGCACCCTTGAGCGCGCCCTGGATCGTCTCGTCCTGGGCGTCGGCCTCCTCCGGCTCGGGTGGCGCGGTCGTGGGGCCCTGGTCGTGGGTCACGGGATGCCCGATCTGCTCGGATGGGCAGAGCGTGCCGGGCGGCGGTGCTCGCCGACCACCTCGCGTGACCGGCCGATCGGCCAGCGTGCCGGACGGCGGTGGCCGCCGCCGGCCAGGCGCTGGAGGCGCTCAGGCGTCCTCGGTGCCGCCGCCCTCGATGTGGGCGAGGATCGCGCCGGACTCCACGACGTCGCCGGCGGCGAAGTTCAGTGCGGTGACCGTGCCGTCCCGGTGGGCGTTGATGTTGTTCTCCATCTTCATCGCCTCGAGCACGACGACCAGGTCGCCGGCCGTCACGAGGTCACCCTCCTCGACCGCGTACTTGACGACGGTGCCCTGCATCGGGGCGACGAGGTCCTCGCTGGACGCGGTGGTGTGGGCGCGCGCCTCGGCGGCCTTCCGGGTCCGGCGGCTGCCGCCACCGTTGCCCGCAGCAGCGGCGCCGGCGACGGCCAGCTCGCCGAACACCTTCACCTCGAGCCGGCGCCCGCCGACCTCGACGGTGACCTCGCGGGCCGGGCCGTCCTCGCCGTCGCCGGTGGTGGCGGGACCGTGTGGGGTGAGGCCGGAGAGGTCCCATTCGTGTTCGACGGAGTTGGTGGAGTGCTCGCCGGCGGCGAACTGTTCGTGCAGGACGGCGAAGCGGCCGAACTCGAGGGTGGTGGGGATGCCCTCGACGACCATCTCGTCGATGGCGCGGGCCATGCGCAGCCGGGCGACGTCGCGGGTCTCGCCCCAGACGATGAGCTTGCCGAACATCGAGTCGTAGGCGCGGGGGATCTCGTAGCCGGGGTAGGCGGAGGTGTCCAGCCGCACCCACGGGCCCATCGGCGGGCGGAACTCGGTGATCAGCCCGGGGGAGGGCACGAACCCCATGGCGGGGTCCTCGGCGTTGAGCCGCAGCTCGATCGCCGACCCGGTCAGGTGCACGTCGTCCTGGGTCAGCCCCATGCCTTCGCCGGCGGCGATCTGCAGCTGCTTGTGGACCAGGTCGATGCCGGTGACCAGCTCGGTGACCGGGTGCTCGACCTGCAGGCGGGTGTTCATCTCGAGGAAGTAGAAGGTCTCCCCGTCGGCGTCCAGCAGGAACTCGCAGGTCCCGGCGTTGGTGTAGCCCATCTCGCGGGCGACCTTGA
>CAZDIF010000042.1:0-11600 GCA_964505365.1 uncultured Actinomycetota bacterium | reverse complement strand
TGGCCGAGGACGGCGACCTCGACGTCTCCGACGAGCTGGCCGAGGAGCGCTGGCGCGACTTCCACGAGGCACAGCTGCCCATCCAGCAGCAGCCCCTCGACGGCGGCCGCCAGCTGTCCCCGCACGATCCCCTGCTGAGCGCCCTGCTGGTGCCCGGGTGGGTGGTCGCCGGCTGGCCGGGCGCCAAGGCGACGCTGGTGCTGCTGGCCGGGGTGCTCGCGGGCCTGACGACCTGGACCGCGGCGACGCGGTTCGGGATCCGACCACCCACCGCCGCGGCCGTGGTCGCCGGGCTGTCCCTCGCCTGGCCCCTGTCGGGCTACGCGACCCAGCTGTACCCCGAGCTGCCGGCGGCCCTGGCGACGGTCGCCACCGTGGCCATCGCGACCGCGCCGGGCCCACCGGGTCCGCGCCGCGTCGTGGGCGTCGTGCTGGCGCTGACGGCGCTGCCGTGGCTCGCGGTCAAGTACGTCCCGGTGGCCGCCGCGCTCGGCGCCGTGCTGGTGTGGCGGTGGTGGCGCGACGGCCATGGCCGTGCCCTCGGCTGGGCCGTCGGTGCCCTGGCCGTCTCCGGCGTCGCCTACCTCGCGGCGCACCAGGCCTGGTACGGCGGCTGGACCGTCTACGCCGCCGCCGACCACTTCGTCGACCGTGGGGAGTTCGCGGTCGTCGGGTTCGACCCGAACCTGCCCGGACGCGCCCGACGCCTGGTCGGGCTGCTGGTCGATCGCGACTTCGGCCTCGCGGCGTGGCAGCCGCTGTGGCTGCTGGCCGTCCCCGCCGTGGCGGTGGTGCTGCGCCGTCGGCCCGGGCCGTGGCCGTGGCTGGTCGTCCCGCTGGCGGCCGGCTGGCTCACCGCCACGTTCGTCGCCCTGACGATGCAGGGGTGGTGGCTCCCCGGCCGGCAGGTCGTCGTCGTGCTGCCGCTGGCGGCCGTCGCCCTGGCCTGGTGGCTCGACCGTGCCGCACGTCCGTGGTGGTGGGCGGCCGGCGCCCTGGGCCTGCTCGGCGTGGTCAGCCATGCGTGGCTGGTCGCGGACGGGCTCGCGGGGCGGCTGACCTGGGTCGTCGACTTCGCCTCGGTCGGCGACCCCCTGTACGCGCTGCGGCGGATGGTGCTGCCGAACTACCTGCAGGTCTCCCTCTGGGGGACGTGGGGGCTGCAGGCACTCTGGCTGGTGCTGCTCGCGGTTGCGTCGGTGGTCGCCGTCCGGGACAGCGACCGTCAGGCAGGCTCGCCCGACAGCGTCCCGGTCGCCAGCACCTCTTCCAGTGCCTGACCGACGCGCTCCGCGTCGCCACCCACGAACGCCGCCGCGACCAGCAGCAGCGGTGTCCCGTCCACGTCGACGACGGCGACCTGCTGGTCGAAGCGTCCGGCCGGGCCGAACATGCCGACGCCGGCCGGTTCGCCGACATCTCCGCACGCGACCAGGCCGTCGCGCCGGCGCGCGTCCTCGGTGGTCTCGAGGGCGTGGCGGTGGGCCACCCGCCCGTCCAGCTCGTCGTCGGGCAGGTCCGTGACCTCGAGGTCGAGGGCCTCGCGCCACCAGCCGACGAGGTCGTCCGGGGTCTCCACCATCGTCACCGGGTCGGCCGTCGACGGCTCGGGGACCGCGTCCAGCCAGACGACGTGCAGGGTCGTGGCGTCGTCGGTGGCGTCGTTGAGCTGCACCCAGCGGTCACACCGCTGCCGTGCGACCCAGTCCCCCGGCAGGTCGGCCTCGAGGGTGACCGGGCCGGCGGTGAGCGCATGCCGGCCCTCCTCGAGCAGCACCTCGCCCTCGCCGAGCTGGCGGCCGGCCAGGTTGACGACACCGAGGCCCGCGAGCACCGCGATCACCACGGCCACGAGGCCGACGGACACCAGCGCCGTGCGGGACGGGGCCAGCGTCTCGGCCGGGCCGCGGTCGACGAGTTCGCCGGCGCTCGTGGCGTCGTCGCGGTGGGGTCGTGGTGTGTCCGGGGGCACGCGAGGTCCTCGGCGGGGCGGTGCGGGAGTCGCACACGGTACGAGACCGCCCGGCCGCCGCGGTGACCCACCGGCGACCGTCAGGTCGCGCCCCTACCCGTCGGCTGACTCGGTCCCGGACGCCGACCCCGACCCGGAGCCGGAGTCCGCGTGCGACCCCGAGGGGCAGGCGGCCGAGCCCGACGCCGAACCGGACGCCGAGGCGGATCCGCTCGCACTCCCCGACGGGCACGCATGGGAGCCGCTGACGGACTCGCCCTCGCCGTCGAGGTTGCGCACGCTCGCCCCGTCGTCGCCACCACACGCCGCCGCACCCAGCGCCAGGGCAACCGCCGTGAAGCCGACCAGCACCTGCTGTCTCACGTCCCGTCCTTCTCGCCATCCGGATCTCCCACCGAGATTAGGTGTGCCTAACCTGACATCCAAAACGGGCGAGCGAGTTCCGACGGCGACACCTACCGTGCCGTCCATGATGAGCGGACCGCCCGGCTACGCCTGGGACTGGGTGGCGCGGCAGCGCCTCGTGTGGCGAGAGGCTCGAAGCCGCCTCGCCCGGCTCGACGACCCCGTGGCCCGCCGCTACGCGGTCGTGTCCGCCAAGCCCGACGTCGTGGCGCTGCTCCGGCGGGACTACCCCACCGACGACGTGGTCCGCCGGGTGCTTCGGGAGGTGGTCGAGGAGGTGGCGTTCCTCGGACGGACCGACCGGGCGTTCGAGGAGGTGGGCCTGCGCAACGCCCCACGTGGCCTGCGCTGGTGGTGGCGCGAACTCACCGGCGAGGACGTGACCACCTCGCCCCCGCCACGCGTCGGCACACCCGCGGACCGCGAGCCCGAACAGCTCGACCTCGACGACGTGCTCGGGGGCTACGGGGACGCCTGACGGCTGGTGCGCCTGCCTCGGGATGGGATAGGTTAGGAACACCTAAGTCCCCGTCGTGCCCACTCGTCTCCCCGAGGTCCCGATGCGTGCCCGCGTGCTCCGACCCGCCGGTCTGGCGGCGCTCGCCGCCGTGGTCCTCACCGGGTGCGGTCTCGCCAGCGCGGACGGTCCCACGGTCCGCGTGTACTCCGGCCGCCACTACGAGCTCGAGGAGGCCTTCGAGCAGTTCGCCGAGGAGACCGGGGTCTCGGTCGAGTTCCTGTTCGGCAGCGACGCCGAACTGCGTGAGCGCATCCAGGCCGAGGGCGAGAACACCCAGGCGGACGTGTACATGACCGTCGACGCCGGCAACCTCCACCTCGCCGCGGCCGAGGACGTGTTCCAGCCGGTCGAGTCGGACGCCCTCGACGAGGCCGTCCCGGACAACCTCCAGCACCCCGACGGCCTCTGGTTCGGCCTGTCGCAGCGGCTGCGCACGATCGTGTACCACCCCGACCGGGTGGACCCGTCGGAGCTGTCCACCTACGAGGCCCTCGCCGAGCCCCAGTGGGAGGGCCGGCTGTGCATGCGCAACGCCCCAAACGTCTACACGCAGTCGCTGATCGCCAGCCTCATCGCCCACCACGGGTACGAGCAGGCCCGTGACCTCGTCGCCGGGTGGGTCGACAACGACGTGCAGATCCTCGGCAGCGACATCCAGATCCTCGAGACGATCGCGGCGGGCGGCTGCGACGTCGGCATCACCAACCACTACTACCTCGCCCGCCTCCTCGAGGATGATCCCGACCTGCCCGTCGACCTGTTCTGGGCCAACCAGGACGGCCGCGGCGTCCACGCCAACGTCAGCGGCGCGGGCGTCACGCGCCACGCCGACAACCCGGACCTCGGGGCGCAGCTGCTCGAGTGGCTGGCCACCGAGGGCCAGGGCGTCTTCGTCGACGGCAACCACGAGTACCCCGTCAACCCCGAGGTCGAGGCCGAGCCGCTCATCCGCGAGGAATTCGGCACCGACTTCGTCGTCGACGACCTCAACGCCTCCGAGTACGGGTCCCGCAACGCCGACGCCATCCGGCTGATGGCCGAGGTGGGCTACGAGTAGGCCATGAGCGCGCTGGTCCGCACCGACCCCGACACCCGCCGCTGGCTGGGTGTGGTCGCCGCGATCGCCGCACTCGTCGTGCTCCCGGTCGGGCTGATCGGGGCGAGCCTGCTGGATCCGTCACCCGAGGTCTGGCAGCAGCTGTGGGCGACCGGCCAGCTCGGGCGGATGGTCGCCGACACCGTCGGCCTGCTGCTCCTCGTCGGCGCCGGGACGCTGGTGCTGGGCGCGGGCCTGGCATGGCTCGTCTTCGCCTACGAGTTCCCGGGCAGCCGGCTCTTCGGCTGGCTGCTGGTCCTGCCCCTGGCCATGCCCGCCTACGTCCTCGGGTTCGTGTCCCTGTCCGTGTTCGGATTCACCGGGCCGGTGCAGACCGGGCTGCGCGCCGTGTTCGGGGCCGGCGTGTGGGTGCCGGAGGTTCGCTCGCTGTGGGGCGCCGCGGTGGTCATGACGCTGACCCTGTACCCGTACGTCTACCTGCTGGCCCGTGCGGCCCTGCGCGAGCAGGCCGCGTCCGGCTACGAGGTGGCGCGCACCCTGGGGCACTCGCCGCTGGCGGCCGCACGGCGGGTGGTGCTGCCGCTGGCACGTCCGTCGCTGGCCGCCGGGCTGACGCTCGTGATGATGGAGACGCTCACGGACTTCGCCACGGTCCAGTACTTCAACGTCCAGACGCTCTCGGTCGGCGTCTACCAGGTGTGGAAGGGCATGTTCGACCGCAACGCCGCCAGCGAGCTGGCGGCCCTGGTGCTGGTCTTCGCCGTCGGTGTCCTGCTGCTGGAGCGGCTGCTGCGGGGACGGCGACGCTACGACCAGGCCGGCGGGGCCAGCCGCGTCCTCGAGCCGACGCGCCTGACCGGTGGACGCGCGGCGGCGGCGACGACGACCTGCCTGGTCGTGCTCGGCCTCGCGTTCGCGGCCCCCGTGACCCGCCTGCTGACGTGGTCGGTCGGGGACCTCACCGGCGGGGTCACCCTCTCCTCGCGCTACCTCGGGTACCTGGGCAACAGCACCACGCTGGCGCTGGTCGCCAGCCTCGTGGCCATCGGCGTGGCCGCGGTGATCGTGAACGGCGCGCGCTTCGCCGGCACGCGGACGGCCGACACCGCCGCGCAGCTGTCCACGGTCGGCTACGCCATGCCCGGGCCGGTCGTCGCGATCGGGGTGCTGCTGGTGCTCGCCGGCGTGGACCGCGGGCTGCAGGCCGCCGGGTTGCCGGTGCCCGGGCTGCTGCTGACCGGCTCGATCCTCGGGCTCGTCTATGCCTACGCCGTGCGCTTCCTGGCGCTCGGGGTCAACAGCATCGACGCGTCGTTGCAGAAGGTGCCCACCTCGCTGACCGACAGTGCACGTGTCCTGGGCGCTACACCTCGCCGAGTACTGTGGCGCATCCACCTGCCGCTGACCCGCAGCGGGCTCGCCGTCGCGCTGCTGCTGGTTGCCGTCGAGGCCCTCAAGGAACTGCCGATCGTGCTCCTGCTGCGACCGTTCGGGTTCGACACGCTCGCGGTCTGGGTCTGGCAGCTCGCGTCGGATTCGCGCTGGTCGTCCGCGGCACTGCCGTCGCTGACGATCATCGCCGCGTCCCTCGTCCCCGTGCTGCTGCTGTTCCGGCAGCTGGTGCCGACAGGCACCCGCGACCCCGACCCGGTGGTGCTGCCATGACAGCGCTCGACGACGTCCTGCCGCCCGCCCTCGAGCTGCACGGCCTCGAGAAGTCCTTCGGGGACGTGCACGCCGTGGCGGGCGTCGACCTGCAGCTGGCCAGCGGCGAGCTGCTGGCCCTCGTGGGCCCCAGCGGCTGCGGCAAGTCCACGCTCATCCGGCTCGTCACGGGCCTGGTCACGCCCGACGCCGGGCGCGTCGTGCTGGCCGGCACCGAGGTCAGCGGGGACCGGGGTGGCCTGCCGCCCGAGCGCCGCCGCATCGGCGTGGTGTTTCAGGACCACAGCCTCTTCCCCCACCTCACCGTCGCCGAGAACATCGCCTTCGGCCTCCACGACCGCAAGGGCCCGGAGCGACGCACGCGGGTCGCTGACGTGCTGGAGCTGGTCCACCTGCCGGGCCACGGGGCCCGCTATCCGCACGAGCTGTCCGGCGGCGAGCGCCAGCGGGTGGGCCTGGCGCGGGCGCTCGCGCCCGAACCGGCCGTGATCCTGCTGGACGAGCCGTTCGCCAGCCTCGACCCCAACCTCCGCCAGCGCATCCGCACCGAGACGCTGCAGATCCTGCTCGAGGCCAAGGCCACGGCCATGCTCGTCACCCACGACCAGACCGAGGCGCTGGCGATGGGCGACCGCGTGGCCGTGATGGCCGCGGGCCGGATCGAGCAGGTCGGCGACCCCGAGGCCGTCTTCCACCAGCCGGTCAACCGCTTCGTCGCGACGTTCCTCGGCGAGGCCGACTTCCTGCCCGTGACGCCGGACGGGGACCGGCTGGTCACCGAGGCGGGCCCGTGCCCCGCTCCCGTCGGGATCGTGGGTGGCGAGGTCATGGTCCGCCCCCACGAGGTCGCCTTCGCGCCCGACCCCGACGGCAACGGCGTGGTGGTCGCCGTGGAGTACCAGGGCGCCCACGTGCTCTACGACCTGCGGCTGGACTCCGGCCGTCGGCTGCGCTCGCTGCAGCCGCACACCCGCCGCGTGCCGATCGAGACCCGCGTCCGCGTCGAGCTGTCGCACGGCCACGTCCCCGCGGTGCTGCCGACCGCGTGACCGGCGGCCGGCCCCGTCGGGCGATCACGCCGGCCAGTGGTCGATCTCGGTCGCCTTGACCGCCACCCACAGCCGGGCACCCTCCCGCACCTGCAGTTCGGCCAGGGACGCCGCCGTGATCTGCGCCACGACCGGCACCGGCCCGTCGAGGTGGACCCGCACGTGGTCCTGCCGGATGTCGAGGGCGTCGACCGTCGCCTCCCAGACGTTGCGCGGGCTCCCGCTCGGCTGCTCGGGGTAGAGGGCGACCGCCCGCGGGTGGATGGCGACCAGGACCTCGCCCGGGGCGTCGGCCGGTGCGGCCAGCGTCAGCGTGCCGCCGGTGTCCAGGGTGACGGTCGAGCCGTGGACCCGCCCCCGGTAGTGGTTCAGGCCCACGAGCCGGGCCGCCCACGAGGAGCGAGGACGCCGGGCGATGACGTCCGGCGTGGCGTCCTGGACCACGCGCCCGCCCTCCAGGATGACGAGGCGGTCCGCGAGGGCGATCGCCTCCAGCGGCTCGTGCGTCACCACGAGCACCGGCCCCGGGAAGGCGTCCAGGTGGCGTCGCAGCTCACGGCGGACGACACCGCGCGTGTCCACGTCGAGGGCGGACAGGGGTTCGTCGAGCAGCAGCAGCGTCGGGTCCGTCGCGAGGGCACGCGCCAGCGCCACCCGCTGGGCCTGCCCGCCGGACAGGATGCCGGGACGGTCGCTCCCTCGGTCTCCGAGGCCGACGCGATCCAGCCAGGCGCGGGCCCGCTCGTCGGCCGCTCGACGCCCCACGCCGCGGCAGCGGAGCCCGAAGGCGACGTTGTCGAGGGCGGTGAGGTGGGGGAACAGCAGCTGGTCCTGGAAGACGACACCCACGTGCCGGTCCTGGGGACCGAGGCGATGGCCTGCGGCCGTGTCCTCGAGGCACTCGCCGTCGACGCTGATGTGTCCCGCGTCCAGCGGCAGCAGGCCCGCCAGCGTCCGGAGCAGCGTCGTCTTGCCGGCACCGTTGGGTCCCAGGACCGCGACGACCTCGCCGGGGCCGGCGGCCAGGTCGACGTCGAGGTGGAAGGAGCCCACGCGGACGTCGACGTGGGCGTGCAGGCCCGCGGCCGGGGCGCTCATCGTGCCCCCAGGAAGCGGTCACGCAGGGCGACCAGGACCAGCACGGACACGGCGAGCAGCACCACGCTCAGCAGGTAGGCGGCCTCCGGGTTGCGCTGCAGTTCCTGGAAGACCGCCAGGGGCATGGTCTGGGTCCGACCGGGGAGGTTGCCCGCGAACGTGATGGTCGCGCCGAACTCGCCGAGCGCTCGGGCCCAGCAGAGCGCCATCCCGGCCGCCAGCGACGGCCACAGCGCGGGCAGGACGACGCGGCGGAGGATGGTCCACCGGTTCGCGCCGAGGGTCGCGGCGGCGTCCTCGAGCCGTCGGTCGACGATGCGCAGCCCGGACTCGAGGGTGACGACGAGGAAGGGCATCGAGACGAAGGTCGCGGCCAGCACCACGGCCACGGGCGTGAACGGCACGCTCATGCCGGTCACCTCGGCCACGGGTCCCCCGACGAGTCCACGCCGCCCGAACGCGGCCAGCAGCCCGACGCCGCCGACGACCGGCGGCAGCACCATGGGCAGGACCGCCAGGGCGCGTACCAGCGACCGGCCGGGGAACTCGCAGCGGGCCAGCAGCAGCGCCAGCGGGACGCCGAGCAGCACGGACAGGGCCAGGGACGCCAGCGACGTCGTGAGCGACAGCCGCAGGGCCTGCAGCACCACCGGGTCGGCGAGCAGCGGTCCCAGCCGCGACCAGGGGGTGCGCACGGCGAGGCCGACCAGGGGCAGGAGCAGCAGCGCGAGGGCGACGATCCCGGCCGCCACCGTGGCGCGTGGCGGGGCCACCCCGACCGTCGGGGACCGGCGACGCGTGGGCACGGTGGTCATGGCGCCATGAACCCGTGGTCGGACAGGATCGCCTGCCCCTCGTCACCGAGCAGGAAGTCCACGAACGCCTCCGCCCCTGTGGGGTTCGGGGCGCCCGTCATCACCGCGATCGGGTAGGTCGCACGGACGTTGACGGCCGCCGGGATGTCGACGCCGGTGACGCGGCCGTCGGCGGCCACCACGTCGCTCGAGTAGACGATGGACGCGTCGGCCTCACCGAGGGCGACCTTCGACAGGGCCGCGCGGACGTTCGGCTCCAGGGACGCCGGTGAGACTCGCACGCCGGCGTCGGCGAGTGCCTGGCGCGCGTAGTCCCCGGCCGGCACCTCCTCGGCGGGCAGCACCACGACGAGATCGGGATCCGACAGGTCCCCGAGGCCGTCGATCCCGAGCGGGTTGCCGGGCTCGACGGCGATCGCGAGCCGGTTGGCCGCGAACGCCCGCGGCTCCCCGCTGACGTGTCCCCCGTCGCGGACGGCCGCCATGTGCCGCGGGTTCGCGGAGGCGAACACGTCGACCGGCGCACCCTCCATGATCTGTCCCGCGAGGACCTGGCTGCCGGCGTCGTTGAGGACCACGTCGCTTCCCGGATGGGCGTCGACGAACGCATCCCCCACCGCCTCGAAGGCGTCCGCCAGCGACGCGGCCGCGAACACGGTGATCGTCCCCGACGTCGCATCGCCCCGGCCGTCGCGGGGTGGCGTGCCCCCGCACGCGGCAAGGACCAGCGCGACGGCCACGGCCCCCCACCTGTGGCGGGGCCTGCTGCCATGCCTTCCGTGCCCGCCCACCGGGTCAGCCTGCCGCCAGGAGGGTGCCGCACCCGGCGAGGTCGTAGCCCCCGACCGCGTCCAGCCGTCGCGCGAACCCCGGCGAGGTGAGGACGTCGCCGAGTCGGCGCACACCGGGCTGGTCGACCCCGTCCCGGGCGACCCAGAGCTGCGCGACGTGGTCCTCCAGCGCGTGGAACACGAGCCCGGCCGACCTCGCCGTGGGCTCGATCGTGACGGCCGGCAGGCCCACGCGAGCGGCGAGCCACGCCGCCTCGACGTGCCCCTCCACGAGCGGGCCGTCGGGCACCTCGCCGCCCTCCGCCTGCACGGCCCGTTCGAACGCGGACTGGCTCCCGGCGCCGGAGCGGCGCTGGACCACGGCCCCCCGGCCCGCGAGTGCCCGTCGGACCCACCCGGCCCCGAGGTCCGATGGTGCACCGAGCCCGACCTGCCACCGGGCCAGGTGCCACCGCACGACGCCGGGATCGGACGGTGGCAGCGCGCCTTCCGGCCCGTGGACCACGCAGGCGTGGGCCCGTCCGGCCGCCAGCGCCGGGATGGCCTCCCCGGTGGCCGCCCCGACCGCCAGCACGGACTCCGCCGACCGCTCCGACACGATCCGTGCGGCGAGCCCCAGCGCGGGATCGCAGCCGACCACGACCGCGCCGGGGCGTGCCTCGTCGTGGAGCTGCAGCTCGCCGCTGGAGACGACACCGTCCGCGATGCCCCAGCCGTCGAAGGCCGGCTGCATCGGCGCGCACACCAGGCGGTCTCCGACGCGGCCGGCCCGCACCGGCATTCCGTCTGCCGGCAGTCCGCCCACCACCGCCTCGACCGTGTCGTCCCTGGGGCCGTGCAGGGCCTCGACCGTCTCGCCCAGCGCGGCGGCCAGGGCGAGCGCCGCATCGACCCGGGGCAGGTGACGGCCGGTCTCCACGGCGCCGACCAGCTGCCGACTGACCCCCGCACGAGCCGCCAGCTCCGCCTGCGTCAGGTCCCTCGCCTGGCGTGCAAGTCGAACCCGCTGCCCGAACATGCCAGCATCCTAGCATTCGCGCTACAGAACCGGCGAAGTGGAGCGAAGTGGGCTTCAACGAGGGTTTCAGGACCACGAATCGACGACGTCCCGTGACCAGCATGGGTCGACGGGACGTCGGGGACGGTGGGGTGTGCAGGAATTGAACCTGCGACCTCTCGCGTGTCGGGCGAGCGCTCTGGCCATCTGAGCTAACACCCCGTGGCGGGCGCGCACTGTAGCCGAGGCCCCTGACGTTCGCGAACGCGTGCGGTCGCCTCCAACGGTCGTCCGGGGCCCTCTCGCACCGTCGCGCGCGGCACCGTCAGCCGATCGTCGTCGAGGCGATGGTCTCGCCCGAGACATCCACGGCCCGCACCTCGAGCGGCGTGCGGATCGCGTCGTAGGCGAACAGCGACGCCCCCTCCGCCGGCGTCGTGACGCCACCGTAGGGCGCCGTCGCCGCGTCGCTTTCGGTCAGGACGGCCAGCGGGGGCGCCAACCCGGCGACGACCTCGAGGTCGCCCGCCGTCAGCACGGCGCCGGTGATGCGGTCATCGGGGGCATCGAGGTCGCAGGCCTCGTCGGCCACGTCGTCCATCGGGCCACCGCGACGCAGTTGCATGCACCCGGTCTCACGGTCCCACGTGACCGTCCAGGGCGCACCGCCTCCCTCGGTTCGCGTCACGACCACCGGCGCGTCGGGCGCGGCGGCGGGGTCGACCTGGATCGTCTGTGCGATGCGGTCCGCAGCCTGTGCGGCGAGGTCGAACGCGGCTCCGTCGGAGCGATGGGCGGACAGCACGAGGGCGCCACCGGTCTCGTCCGTCCCGGCATCGAGGTCGACGAGCCAGAGCTGCACCGGCTCGGCCTCCTCCCGGAGGGCCTGCCCGGCGCTGCCACCGCGGATCCGGACGGCCTGGTACCCCGACCGCGCACCGAGGTGGCGGACCTCACCCTCGATCTCCTCGGTCTCGTTGACCGTCGTGAAGTCCTGGTTCGCGATGCGCATGCTGATGGCGGCGGACGGTTCGCTGGCCTCCGGCAGCTCCTCCAGCGCCGGGTCGAAGAACTGGCAGTTGCCCGATTCGACCTGCCACCCACGGGGAAAGGCGAACCGAACCCGCTCCGCGACCGCCTCGGACGAGCTCAGCTCGCACGTCTCGGTCAGCTCGGGCACGGCAGCCGCGGTCGCGTCGCCAGTCGGTTCGGCCGGTGGCGAGGTCGCGGT
>CAZDIF010000041.1:0-11655 GCA_964505365.1 uncultured Actinomycetota bacterium | reverse complement strand
GAGTACTGGCCCTTGGTCAGCCCGTAGATCTCGTTGTTGAACAGCAGGATCGTGATGTCGATGTTGCGCCGCAGCGCGTGGATCAGGTGGTTGCCACCGATCGACAGGGCGTCGCCGTCCCCGGTGATCACCCAGACGTCCAGGTCGGGACGCGAGACCGCCAACCCCGACGCGATCGCCGGGGCGCGGCCGTGGATCGAGTGGATCCCGTAGGTGTCCATGTAGTACGGGAACCGCGACGAGCACCCGATGCCGGACACGAACACCGTCGATTCGGGACGCGCGCCGAGCTTCGGCAGCAGCGTCTGCATCGTCGCGAGGATGGCGTAGTCGCCGCAGCCGGGGCACCACCGGACCTCCTGGTCCGAGGTGAAGTCCTTCTTCTTCAGCTGCGGAAGCTCCTCGGTCGCGCTCACGCCGACACCTCCTGGTTGGTGAGGGCAAGGATCTGTTCGCACAGCTCCGCCGCCCGGAACGGTTGCCCGGTGACCCGGTGGTAGCCGACCACGTCCTTGAGGTAGCGGCCGCGCAGCAGCAGCTGCAGCTGGCCCGTGTTGTTCTCGGGCAGCAGCACCGTGTCGTACCGCGACAGGACGTCCCCGAGGTCGTCCGGCAACGGCAGCAGGTGGCGCAGGTGGGCACGGGCGACGCGCGCGCCGCGGTCGCGGGCCTGGCGCACCGCCCCCCGGATCGGGCCGTAGGTCGATCCCCACCCCAGCACCAGCACGTCGGCGTCCCCGGTGGGGTCGTCGACCTCCAGCGGCGGGAACGACGCGGCGATGCGGGCCACCCGCTCATGGCGGATCTCGGTCTGGCGGTGGTGGTTGTCCGGGTCGTAGCTGATGTTGCCGGTCACCTCGTGCTTCTCGAGCCCGCCGATGCGGTGGGCGAGGCCCGGCGTCCCGGGGATGGCCCACGGGCGGGCCATCGTGTCGGGGTCGCGCAGCAGGGGCAGGAAGCCGTCGGGGTGGTTCGGCTCGCGCAGGAACTCGACGTCGATGGACGGCAGGTCGGCCACGTCCGGCAACAGCCACGGCTCGGAGGAGTTCGCGAGGAAGCCGTCCGAGAGCAGGACGACCGGCGTGCGGTAGACCAGGGCGATCCGGGCCGCCTCGAAGGCCGCGTAGAAGCAGTCGGACGGCGACTGGGGCGCCACGATCGGGATCGGCGACTCGCCGTTGCGCCCGTACATCACCTGCAGCAGGTCCGACTGCTCGGTCTTGGTCGGCAGGCCCGTCGACGGCCCGCCGCGCTGGACGTTGACGACGACCAGCGGCACCTCGGTGGCCATGGCCAGCCCCATCGCCTCGCCCTTCAGCGCCAGGCCGGGACCGGACGTGCCGGTCACGGCGAGCTGGCCGCCGAAGGCGGCACCGAAGGCCGAGCCGATCGCGGCGATCTCGTCCTCGGCCTGGAAGGTGCGGACGCCGAAGTGCTTCTGCGTCGACAGTTCGTGGAGGATGTCGGACGCCGGCGTGATCGGGTACGAGCCGTAGAAGAGGTCGAGCCCGGACTGCACGCTGGCGGCGATGAGCCCGTAGGCGAGGGCCTGGTTGCCGGTGATGTTGCGGTACCGCCCGGGCGCCAGTCGCGCCGGGCCGACCTCGTAGGTGTAGACGAAGGCCTCGGTGGTCTCGCCGTAGGCGTGGCCGGCCCGCAGCGCCCGGATGTTGGCGGCGGCGACGTCGGGCCGGGACGCGAACTTGCGCTCGAGCCACTCCTCGGTGGAGGTGGTCGGCCGCGAGAACATCCACGACACGAGCCCCAGCGCGAACATGTTCTTGCTGCGCTCGGCCTCCTTCTTGTTCAGCCGGCCGTCCTCGATCCACTCCTCCAGCGCACCGAGCGTGAGGTTGGTGATCGGGACCTCGTGGACCTGGTAGTCGGTCAGCGACCCGTCGTCGAGCGGGCTGACCTCGTACCCGGCCTTCTGCAGGTTGCGGTCGGTGAACGCGTCGACGTTGAGGATCAGCGTGCCGCCGGGCTTGGTCGCCGCGAGGTGCTTCATCAGCGCCGCCGGGTTCATGGCGACCAGCACGTCCGGGGCGTCGCCCGGCGTGTGGATGTCCTCGTCGGAGAAGTGCAGCTGGAACGACGACACGCCGGCCAGCGTCCCGGCGGGGGCGCGGATCTCGGCCGGGTAGTCCGGCAGTGTCGCGAGGTCGTTGCCCGCCACCGCCGACTGCGAGGTGAAGCGGTCACCGGTCAGCTGCATCCCGTCGCCGGAGTCGCCGGCGAACCGGATGACCGCGCCGGTCAGCGTCACACGCGACCGGGGCGCGGGGTCGTCGCTGGCAGGGCTCGCCGCCGCGGCGTCCTCGGTCACGTCGCGGGTGGTGTCGCTCATGGTGCTCCCTGGCTGGCGGCCGGCGGGAGCGGCCGCCCTGCCCGACGGCGCCGTTGCCGACGGGTCCGCACCCGCGAACCTACCGTCCGCAGCCACCAGATTCTTCCTTTCGGTCGCAACCATCCGAGGTCGGGACGCCGTCGCGGTAGGGTTGGCGGCCATGTCTTCCCGCCCCCGCGCAACGCTCGCCCTCGTCGTGGCCCTCGTGGTGGCCGTGCTCGCACCCCTGCCGGTGGGCGCCCAGTCCATCGAGGAGGCGCGGGAGCAGCGCCGTGCCGTCCAGCAGCGCCTGGACGCGGCGGCCGACCGGCTGGCAGAGCTGGAGTCGCGGGTGGGCCGCCTGTCCGACGAGACCGACGCGCTGCACGAGCAGATGCGGGAGCTCGAGGCCCAGGCCCGCGCCGCCGAGACCCGCGTCGTCGAGCGCGTGCGCGAGCTCTACAAGCGCGGCATCGACACCCCGATCCTGCAGCTGCTGCTCGGTGAGGACGCCGGCGCGGCGCTGGAGCGCGCCGAGCTCGCCGACCACCTGCTGGCCGGCGACCGGCGCGAGATCGAGACGGCCGTGGCCGCGCGGACGCGCGTCAGCGAGACCGCCGAGGTGCTGCAGCAGCGGCGCGACGCGCTGGCCGCGACCCGGGACGAGGTCGACCAGACCCTGGCGGCGCTCCAGGCCGACCTCGAGGCTGCCCGCGAGCTGGAGGAACGGCTGGTCGCCGAGGAACGGGCCCGCCAGGAGGCCGCCCGTCGCCGCGCCGAGGAGGCGCGCCGGGCCGCCGAGGAACAGGCACGGCAGGACCAGGAGGAGGCCGCCGCGGCCGCTCCGGCGACGTCAGCACCGCCGCCCTCGTCCGGCGGTTCGCTCGCCTGCCCCGTGGGCGACCCCAAGTCGTACAGCGACACGTGGGGCGCGCCGCGGTCGGGGGGACGCTCGCACAAGGGCGTCGACATCCTCGCCAACTACGGCACGCCCGTCTACGCGATCGTGTCCGGCGCCTGGGACATCTACAGCTACGGCTCCAGCGCCGGCCACTGGGCGATCCTGCGCGGCGACAACGGCCACACCTACTACTACATGCACCTGCAGTCGCACACCGTCGGCGACATGGCCCGGGTCAGCGCCGGCACGCAGACCGGCACGGTCGGCGACACCGGCAATGCCCGCGGGACCCCGCACCTGCACTTCGAGTACCACCCCGGCGGTGGCGGCGCGGTCAACCCGACGCCGCTGGTCGACCAGGCCTGCTGAACCGGCGGCAAGCCGACGCGTCGTGCGCACGGCGCTCACCTCGTACGAGGTGCTTCCCCCGCCTGTGGGGCATGCGTAGTGTCGGCGCGCACCCCGCCCACCGAGTCCAGTTGAGGGAGGTGGATCATGGATCGCACGATCATCGTCTCGATGACGCCCGTCGACGGCGCCGGCTTCACGGCAGCCCGTCTCGGCACGTCCATGGCCACGGCCCGGCTCGGATCACGGTAGGCACGGTGTTTCGAACCCGCAGGCGGTGGCCCCCGGCCACCGCCTTCGTCGTTCCTCGACCGGTCTGGTGGCCGACCACCACACACCACTCGAGGAGTGCGACGATGCACGATCACTACGTCCTGGCAATGCACGATGCCCGCGTGGCGGAGGCCGAGGTCGCGCGCCGGCGCTACGGCGCGAAACCTCCACGCCCTCCCAGTCCGCGTCGGGCGGTGGCGGCCCGCGCCCTGCGGCGCCTGGCCGACCGCCTGGAGCCAGCGCCCCGGATGCACCGGGCCTGAGGTCCACGGGCCCCGCGAGCAAGCGCTCGCGGGGCCCGTGTCATGGGTGGGCGTCCCCGGTGACCACGTCCCGGATCGCCGCGGCCACCACGCTCGGCTGGGTCCGGGGCAACCAGTGGCCGGCGCCGGCGACCACCTGGTGCGTTGCGTGCGGCACCTTGCGACCGAGGTCGTTGAACAGGCGTGGGGGGACGAACGGATCGTGCTCGCCGGTCACGACGTGAACCGGCACGTGCACCTCGACGGACCGCGGGTGGGTCAGGTGGCGCCGGTTCGCCCGGTACAGGTTCACCCCGTTGACGGCGTCGCGCGTGGCGGTCGGGCTCGGCGCCGCCATCCCGTCCAGGGCCGGGATCCGCTCCCCCAGCCGCTGCAGCACGCCGGTCCCGAGCACCCGCTCGGGCAGCACGGGTACCTGCAGGGCGGCGAGGTAGAAGCTGGCGGGCGCCTGCCGCAGCAGCGCGACCGCGCCGCCGAGCGGGTCCTGGTCCAGCCGCTCGCGGTAGCTCGTCGCCACGAGGTCGAAGGACGGGCCGCACACGGCCGTGAAGGTCGCCAGTCGCTCGGCCACGTCGGGGCGGCTGGCCGCCTCCCAGCCCTGGATGGCACCCCAGTCGTGGCCGACCAGGTGGACGGGACGCCCGGACGAGACGTGGTCGATGACCGCGACGAGGTCGGCGAGCAGGTGGTCGAAGGCGTACCCGGCCGTGTCCTTTGGCTCACTGGATCGACCGTGGCCCCGGACGTCGTAGGCGACGACGTGCAGCTCGTCGGCGAGCTCGGGGACCACGTCGTCCCACAGGGTCGCGTCGTCGGGGTACCCGTGGACCAGCACGACGGTCCGGCGGCGTCGGTCACCGTGCTCCCACCCGGCGATGGTCACGTCCCCGCGGGCGATCTCGAACTCTCGAGTGGTCATGCAACGTCCCTCGCGACGGCCTGCCGTGGACCCTACGGCGTCTCCTCGCCGTCGCCGCCATCGACGCCGAGCAGCTCTCGGACCTCGTCGCCGTCGACCGTGTCGACCTCCAGCAGCCGCGCCACGAGTGCCTCCAGCCCCTCGCGGTGGTCCTGGATCAGCTTCTCGGCGGTCGACTCCGCCTCGCGCAGGATCCGGGAGACCTCGGTGTCGACGTCCCGCTGGGTGGATTCGGCGAAGGGGCGCTGGCTGAAGGGCGAGTCGTCGGGCTCCCCGTAGCCGACGGGGCCGAGCTGCTCGGACATGCCGAACTCGGCGACCATGCGACGCGCCAGCTGGGTCGCCCGGACGAGGTCGTTCGCGCCGCCCGAGGAGGTCTGCCCCGTGAGCGCGCGCTCGGCCACGCGCCCACCCATCATCACGGCGAGCTGGCCCTCCATCTCGTCGCGGGCGAGCAGCCGCTTCTCCTCGACGGGCAGCTGCTCGGTCAGGCCCAGTGCGCGCCCGGACGGCAGGATGGTCACGCGGTTGACCGGGTCCGCCGTGTCCGTGAAGATGCCGATCACGGCATGGCCCGCCTCGTGCACGGCGATGCGCTCCCGTTCACGGGTCCGCAGCAGGGACGAGTCGAGCCGCTGGCCGAGCACCAGCCGTTCCCGGGCGGCGTCCACGTCCGCCTGCTCGACCTGGTCCCGGTCGTGGCGCACGGCGTGCAGTGCCGCCTCGTTGACGAGGTTGCGCAGGTCCGCCCCGGAGAAGCCGGGCGTGGCCCGCGCGATCAGGGCCACGTCGAGGTCGTCGGCGGTGGCGACCGACCGTGTGTGGACCTCGAGGATCGCTTCGCGCTCGGGCTGGGTGGGCAGCCCGACCTCGATGGTGCGGTCGAACCGGCCGGGGCGCGTCAGGGCCTCGTCCAGCATCTCCGCACGGTTGGTGGCGGCCATCACGACCACGCCCTCGGTCGCGTCGAACCCGTCCATCTCGGACAGGATCTGGTTGAGCGTCTGCTCCTGCTCGTTGTGCGAACCGATCGTGTTGCCACCCCCGCGCTTGCGGCCGATGGAGTCCAGCTCGTCGATGAACACGATCGCGGGGGCCTCCTTGCGCGCCTGCTCGAACAGGTCGCGGACCCGCGACGCGCCGACGCCGACGATCATCTCGACGAACTCGGAGCCGGCGGCGGAGAAGAACGGCACACCGGCCTCGCCGGCGACCGCGCGGGCGATCAGCGTCTTGCCGGTCCCGGGCGGACCGACGAGCAGCACGCCCTTCGGGCCCTTCGCCCCCACCTTCCGGTACTCCCGCGGCCGCTGCAGGTAGTCCACGACCTCGTGGACCTCCTGCTTGGTGGCGTCGTAGCCGGCGACGTCCGAGAAGCGGGTCTGGGGCCGGTCCGCGTCGGTGACGCGGCGGGCCTTCGACTTCTGCAGGCCGAACCCGCCACCGCCCATCTGCCCCTGGGCCCGTCGCGCGAACCACCAGATGACGAGCCCGATCAGCAGGAACGGCAGCAGGTTCGCGAGCAGCAGCCCGATCCCGCCGCCCGACGGTGCACGGGCGGAGATCTCCACGTCGTTGGACCGCAGTCGCTCCACGAGCTGCGTGTCCTCCACCGCGGTCGGGGCGACGGTGGTGAAGGTCTCGCCGTCGGCTCGCTCGCCCTCGATGCGGCCGTCCGGGCCGATGGAGACGGACTCGACCTGGCCGTCCTGGACCGCGGTCATGAACTCGGAGTAGGTCAGGTCCTCGGCCGTGCCACCGCGAGGCAGCAGGATCGCGACGAGGCCGCCGATGGCCAGCACCGCGACCACGAGCCACACCTGCCACGATGGCTGGTCCGGCCCATCACCGTCGGGCCCCGGGCCGATGCGGCGGCGGGGTCGCTGGCTGCCGTCGTCGGACGGCAGATGGCCCTCGTCGGTCACTGGTGCTCGCTCCGGCGGTCGTGGTCGCTTTCGTGCCCGGTGCCTCCATGGTGCCGAAGACCCGTCCGCAGCGCTGTCCGATCGTCCGTTGGCGCCACCTGCCCCCTACCCTGCCGAGCACCATGAGCACGCCCGAGCCCCTCACCGCCCTGACGCCGGGGATGCCGCTGCTCGTCGGCGGCGACCGGGTCGTCCACGTCGACGACGAGCTCGCCGCCGCCTTCCGGCCCGGCGATCGCCTCATCGTCCTCGACGACTCCGGCGACGTGCTGCACGTCCCGCGCGCCGAACAGGACGTCGCGCGTCGCGCGGTCGACCGGGCGGCGGACGCGTTCGCCCGCATGGGCGCGGTCACCGACGAGCAGGTCGGCGACTTCTACGAGGCCTTCGCCCGGCGGCTGGCGGACGACGACGCCTTCGCCCCGGTCGCCGAGGCCAACGCCGCCGACGTCGAGCGGGCCCGGGACCGCGGACGGTCCACGACCCGCCTGGTGCTGTCGGAGACGATGCGCCGGGACATGGTGGACGGCCTGCGGGCCTGGCGGGACATGCCCGCCGGGCGCGGCCGGGTGGTCGACCGGATCCAGCACGACGCCTGGTCGGTGGAGCGGGTCCGCGACGGGCTCGGCGTCGTCGCGTTCGTCTTCGAGGGACGACCCAACGTCTTCGCCGACGCCACCGGCGTGCTGCGGTCCGGCAACACCGTCGTGTTCCGCATCGGCTCCGACGCGCTCGAAACCGCCCGTGCGCTCGTCGAGCACGCGCTGGACCCTGCGCTCGAGGAGGCCGGCCTGCCCGTCGGCGCGGCCAGCCTCGTGGATTCGTCGGCCCACGCGGCGGGCTGGGCCATGTTCGCCGACCCCCGGTTGGCGCTGGCCGTCGCACGGGGCTCGGGCCCGGCCGTCGCGCAGATGGGCGCCGTCGCCCGCCAGGCCGGCAACCCCGTCTCCCTGCACGGCACCGGCGGGGCGTGGGTCGTCGCGTCCCCGACCGCGGACGCCGGCGTGTTCGGGCAGGTGGTCGAGCACTCGCTCGACCGCAAGGTCTGCAACACGCTGAACACGTGCTGCATCGTCGCCGAGCGCGCCGACGACCTGGTCCCCGCCTTCCTCGACGGCCTGCAGGCCGCGGCCGAGCGGCGGGGCACGAACGCCAAGCTGCACGTCCGGCAGGGCGACGAGGGCCACGTGCCGAACGACTGGTTCGCGCGCACGGTCAAGATCGGCCGGGCCGACGGCGAGCACGAGGAGTTCCAGGCGCAGGTCATCGACGCCGGCCACCTCGGCCGCGAGTGGGAGTGGGAGGACTCCCCCGAGGTGACCCTGGCCATCGTCGCGGACGTCGACGAGGCGGTCGCCCTGTTCAACGAGCAGTCGCCGCGGTTCGCGGCGTCGCTCGTGGCCGACGACCCGGCCGAGCACGACGCGTTCTTCGCCGCCGTCGACGCGCCGTTCGTCGGCGACGGGTTCACCCGCTGGGTCGACGGCCAGTACGCACTGGGCACGCCCGAGCTGGGCCTGTCGAACTGGGAGGCCGGCCGGCTGTTCGGCCGCTCCGGGATCCTGTCGGGGGACACCGTGTACACCGAGCGGCTGCGGGCCAGGGTCGACGACCCGGGGCTGCACCGCTGACGACGGCCCGCCGCGGGTCGGCGAGGGAGATGGGATGGCGCACGACTACGACGTGGTGATCGTCGGCAGCGGGTTCGGCGGCAGCGTCTCCGCCCTGCGGCTGACCGAGAAGGGCTACCGGGTCGCGGTGCTCGAGTGCGGGAAGCGCTGGACGCCCGAGACGATGCCGCGGACGAACTGGGATGCGCGCAACTTCTTCTGGTTCCCGAAGCTGGGCATGCGCGGGTTCCAGCGCATGACGCTGCTGAAGGACGTGTTCGTCGTGTCGGGCTCGGCCGTGGGCGGCGGGTCGGTGGTCTACGCCAACACGCTGTACGAGCCGCTGCCCGCGTACTACCGCGACCGCCAGTGGGCCCACATCACCGACTGGCAGGACGAGTACCGCCACTTCTACGACCAGGCCCGGCGCATGCTGGGCGTCGTCGACACGCCGTTCGAGACACCCGCCGACGACGTCATGAAGCAGGTCGCCGGCCGCATGGGCGTCGCCGACACCTTCCACCCCACCCCCGTCGGTGTCTGGTTCGGCGAGCCCGGCGAGCGCGTCGCCGACCCGTACTTCGGTGGCGAGGGCCCGGACCGGGTCGGCTGCATCCGGTGCGGCGGCTGCATGGTCGGGTGTCGCCACGAGGCCAAGAACTCCCTCGACCACAACTACCTCTACCTCGCCGAGAAGCACGGTGCGGTGGTCCTGGAGGAGCGCCAGGTCACCGACGTGCGCCCCATCCCGGGTGGCGGCTACCGGATCCTGTCGGACCGGTCGGGAGCGGTGCTGCGCCACGACTGGCAGGAGGTCACCGCCGAGCAGGTCGTCTTCGCCGCGGGCTCGCTCGGCACGCAGAAGCTGCTGCACCGGCTGAAGGACGACGGCACGCTGCCGAACCTGTCGGACCGACTCGGCGAGCTGACCCGGACCAACTCCGAGGCGATCCTCGGCGCGACGGCACGCGACTTCTCCACCGACTACTCGACCGGCATCGCGATCACCTCCTCGATCCACCTCGACGAGGACACCCACGTCGAGCCGGTCCGCTACCCGAAGGGCTCCAACGCGATCGCGATGCTGACCGCCCCGCTGGTCGAGGGTGGCGGGCGGCTCCCGCGGTGGCTGAAGTTCATCCTCTCCATCCTGCTGCACCCCGTGCGGTTCCTGAAGCAGGTCAGCAAGCGGCGGTGGTCCGAGAAGGGGATCATCCTGCTCGTGATGCAGTCGCTCGACAACTCGCTGACGACGCGACTGCGGCGCGGGTTGTTCGGGTTCCACCTGACGACCGAGCAGGGGCACGGCGAGCCCAACCCGACGTGGATCCCGGCCGCCGGCGAGGTGGCGAGGCAGACCGCCGACGTGATGGGCGGGCAGGCCTTCGGCTCGATCTTCGAGGCGACGCTGGACGTGCCCACGACGGCCCACATCATCGGCGGCTGTCCGATCGGCGACTCGCCGGACGCCGGGGTGATCGACCCCTACCACCGCGTGTACGGGCACGAGGGACTGCACGTCTGCGACGGGTCCGCCGTCACGGCCAACCTCGGGGTGAACCCGTCCCTGACGATCACGGCGATGACCGAGCGGGCGATGGCGATGTGGCCGAACCGGGGCGAGGCCGACCCGCGCCCGCCGCTCGGCAGCCCGTACCAGCGGATCGACCCGGTGCCGCCCCGGTCCCCCGCCGTGCCGTCCTCCGCGCCGGCGGCGCTGTGGTACGAGCACCTGCCCGACGCGGGGTGAGCCGGGACCACGAGCCGGACCGGGCCGGCGGCGTGCTGCGCGCCGTGGCCGTCGCGTTCGGATTCCTCACCCGGCTGCCCGTGCCCGCCGTCGAGCCCCGGGCCGGGGACCTGCAGCGGGCCCTGCCGATCTTCCCGGTCGTCGGGCTGGTGGTCGGTGGCCTCGCGGCCGCCGTGTACGCGGGGCTGTGGTGGCTGCTGCCCCCGCTGCCGGCGGCGACCGTCGCGGTGGCGGTCGCCGTGGCCGTGACCGGGGCGTTCCACGAGGACGGGCTGGCCGACGTGTTCGACGGGTTCTTCGGTGGCTACGAGCCCACCCGACGGCTGGCGATCATGCGGGATTCGCGCATCGGCACCTTCGGTGGTGCCGCACTGGTGCTCTCACTGGTGCTGCGGGTGGGACTGGTCGCCTCCCTCGCGCCGGTGGCCGCCGCCGTGGCCCTGGTGTCCGGCCACGTGCTCGGCCGGGGCTCGATCCTGCTGGCGGTGCGCCTGGGTCGTCCGGCCGAGCCGACGTCGTCCAGTGCCGCCGTCGCGGCGCCGGCGGGCCCGGTCGGCACGACCGTCGGCGCGGTGCTGGCCCTCGCCCCCGTCGCCGTGCTCACCGGGGCCTGGGCGGTGGTGCTGGTGGCCGTGGCCACCGTCGTCACCATCGGCGCCGTCGCGCTGGCGCGGCGGAAGGTCGGCGGCCTGACCGGCGACGTCCTCGGTGCCACGAACCAGTTGGTGCACCTCGCCACGATGGCGGCGGTCGTCTCCCTCGTGCGCTGGGGCCAGCTGTAGCTCCTGCGTCCCCGGACTCGGCTCACTCGTCAGTAGCCTCCGGCGCGTCTCGTCCAGGAGCCACGCCCATGTCCGTCATCCGCGTCGATCGTCGCGATCCCGGCATCGCCGTCGTCACCCTCGACGATCCCGACCGCCGCAACGCCATGACCGTCGAGATGGGCGAAGCCATCCAGGCGACGTTCGGCGAGTTGGCGCAGGACGACGCACTGCGCGTCGCCGTGCTGACCGGCGCTCCCCCCGCCTTCTCCGCGGGCGGGGACCTCACGATGCTCGAGGACTTCTCCCGCCGGACGCGCGAGGAGGGCTTCGACGCCACCGACGACATGCGCGCCTTCTACCAGCGCTTCCTCACCGTCCGGGACCTGCCCGTGCCGGTGATCGCCGCCGTCAACGGCCACGCCGTCGGCGCCGGACTGTGCATCGCCCTCGCGTGCGACCTGCTCCTGGTCGCCGACGAGGCGAAGGTGGGGCTCAACTTCGCCCGCCTCGCACTGCACCCCGGCATGGGCGGCTCGTGGCTGCTCCCCCGCCACCTCGGCCAGCAGCGCGCGGCCG
>CAZDIF010000040.1:0-11707 GCA_964505365.1 uncultured Actinomycetota bacterium | reverse complement strand
ACGGCGTTGGCCGCCGCACAGGTCACGGGGTTGCCACCGAAGGTGGTGGCGTGGTCTCCGGGCTCGAACACGTGGGCGGCCTCGCCCCGGGCGATGCACGCGCCGATGGGCAGGCCGTTGGCCAGCGCCTTGGCGACCGTCACGACGTCCGGCTCCAGCTGGGTGCCATGGAAGGCGAACCACTCCCCCGTCCGGCCGATGCCGGTCTGCACCTCGTCGACCAGCAGCAGCGCCCCGTGGGCGTCGCACGCCTCGCGGGCGGCCTGCAGGACCTCCGGGGCGATCGGCCGCACGCCGCCCTCGCCCTGCACGACCTCCAGCAGGACGGCGCAGTGGTCGTCGGTGACCGCGGCATGCAGGGCTTGCGCGTCGTCGTGGGCGACGGTGTCGACGAACCCGGCCAGGGGCTGGAACGGTTCGTGCTTGCCGGGCTGGCCGGTGGCCTCCAGCGTCGCCAGCGTCCGGCCGTGGAACGACCCGTCCAGCGTGACGACCCGGACCTTGCCGTCGTGCTGCCGCTTCCCGTGCCGGCGGGCGAGCTTGATGGCGGCCTCGTTGGCGGTGGCGCCGCACTGGGTGAAGAACACCCTGGCGTCGTCCCAGCCGCTGATCCGTGCCAGCCGCTCGGCCGTGCCCAGCATCGGCTCGGTCAGGAACAGGTTGGAGGTGTGCACCAGCCGGCCGGCCTGCTCGGCGACGGCGGCCGTGACCGCCGGGTGGGCGTGGCCGAGGCTGGTGACGGCCAACCCGGTGAGGAAGTCGAGGTGGGGGCGGTCGTCCACGTCGTACAGGACGGTGCCCTCGCCCCGGACGAACGCGAGGTCGCGGCGCCCGTAGGTGCCCATGACGTGGGCGGCGTCGCGCGCCTGCCAGTCCGCCAGCGTGGTCGTGGTGGTCGTGCTCACGTCGGCACCTCCTCGTCCTGCTTCAGCATCAGGCCGGCACCGCCGCCACCGGCGGGGGTGACCATCGTGCCGATGCCCTCGTCGGTGAAGATCTCGATCAGCACGGCATGCAGCACCCGACCGTCGAGGATGTGGGCCTGCGGCACGCCCTCGCGCAACGCGTCGACGATCGAGCGGACCTTCGGCAGCATGCCGGTGTGCAGGTCGCCGGACGCCAGCATCTCCTCGAGCCGGTCGGTGGACAGCTGCGAGATCAGCGAGGCGTCCTCGGACAGGCGGCCGTCGGCCGTCGTGCCGAAGTCGAGGTACAGCCCGGGCACGTCGGTGAGGTAGACGAGCTTGCTGGCACCCAGTGCCGCCGCGATCGCCCCGGCCGCGAGGTCGGCGTTGACGTTGCGGTCCCGGCCCTCGGCGTCGCGGCCGAGCGTGGCGACGACCGGGAGGAACCCGTCGTCGAGCAGTTCGGTGAGGATGCGCGTGTCGACGTGCTCGACGTCGCCGACCCGGCCCAGGTCCTCGCCGTTCGGACCAACGGCGGGACGGACCTGCAGCAGGCCGCCATCGGTGCCGGCGACACCGGCGGCGGGGGCACCGGCGGACTGGATGAGCCCGACCACGTCGGGGTTGACCTGCCCGAGCAGCGCCATCCGCACGACGTCCATCATCCGCTCGTCGGTGACCCGCAGCCCGCCGACGAAGCTGGACTCCACCCCGAGCGAGTCGGCCAGGCCGGAGATCTGGGGCCCGCCGCCGTGGACGACGATCGGCCGCAGCCCGACGAAGTGCAGCAGCGCGACGTCGGCCGCGAACGAGCGCTTCAGCTGCTCGTCGACCATCGCGTTGCCGCCGTACTTGATCACGACCGTCTGGCCGTGGAAGCGGGTGATCCACGGCAGCGCCTCGCGCAGCACGGCGGCCTTGCCCTGCGCCGCCACCTCGCGTGGGGTCAGGTGCTGGTCTGCCTCTTCGCTCATGTTCACGTCGTGTAGTCGGCGTTGATGGTCACGTAGTCGCGGGACAGGTCGCCCACGAGGAAGGTCGCTTCGGCGTCGCCCAGCCCGAGGTCGACGGCGATGTCGACCTGCTCCTTCTGCATGGCCGCCGCGGCCTGGCCCGGGTCGAAGCTGGCGGCCACGCCGAAGCGGCAGACCGTGACGCCGCCGCAGGTGACGGACACCCGGGCCGGGTCGAAGGCCACGTCGGAGGCGCCCATGGCGGCCAGGATGCGGCCCCAGTTCGGGTCGCCGCCGTGCAGGGCGGCGCGGAACAGCGTCGACCCCGCGATGGCCCGCCCGAGCCGTTCGGCGTCCTGCTCGGTGGTCGCGCCGCCGACGATGAGCCGCGCCACGCGGGTGACGCCCTCGCCGTCGCGCACGATCATGGCGGCGAGGTCGGCGCAGACGGCCTCCAGCGCGGTCTGCAGGGCCGACAGGCCGGGCGGCTGGGCGGCCGCGCCGGAGGCGAGCACCGCGACGATGTCGTTCGTCGACCCGCACCCGTCCACCGAGATCCGGTTGAACGAGCGCTTCACCGCCTGCTTGAGCATGGTGCGCAGCACGGCTGCCGGGACCGGCGCATCGGTGGTGATCACGCCGAGCATCGTCGCCATCGCCGGCTCGATCATGCCGGAGCCCTTGGCCATCGCCCCGACGGTGCAGCGGCCCTGCTCGTCGATCACGTGGTAGGCGACCTGCTTGGCGACGAGGTCGGTGGTGAGGATCGCCTCGGCCGCGCGCTGGCTCCCGGCCACGTCACCAGTGGCGTCGTCGAGCGCCACCGGAACACCGGCCAGCAGCCGGTCGATCGGCATCGGCACGCCGATGATGCCCGTGGACATCGGCACGACCTGGTCTGCCTCGGTGCCGAGGTGGCTCGCCACGGCCTCGCAGGTCTGCTCCGCGTGGGCGCGGCCGTCGGGCACGCAGGCGTTGGCGTTGCCGGCGTTGAGGACGACGGCACGCCCGCGCCCGTCGGCGGCGTGCTCGACGGCGACGTCGCAGCAGGCGGCCCGGACGCGGTTGGTGGTGGTGGAGACGGCCAGGGTGGACTCGCGGTCGGCGACCACGACGGCGACGTCGGGCCGGCCCGAGGGCTTGAGCCCGGCGGCCGTCGCGCCGGCCCGGAAGCCGGGCGGCGCGCTCACGCCACCGCCGGCGATCGGCAGCAGCACGCTGCGGTCGTCGGGCCCCCACCGGGCCACCAGCGGCGCGCTCACGGGTAGGTGCCCAGTGCCGTCAGGCCGGCGGTCTCGTCCAGGCCGAGCAGCAGGTTGGCGTTCTGGATGGCCTGGCCGGCGGCGCCCTTGCCGAGGTTGTCCTCGGCGGCGGTCGCGACCACCCGACCCGTGCGGTCGTCGACCAGCGCCGACACCTGCACGCCGTTGGAGCCGTGCAGGGCCTTGGTGTGCGGGAACGTGCCGGCGGGCAGGACGTGCACGAAGGGTTCGTCCTCGTAGGCCTGGTGCAGCGCGTCGGCGACCTGGCCGGCGTCGACCCCGCCGCGCAGGGACGCCACCGAGGTGGCCAGCAGCCCGCGGGCCATCGGCACGAGGTGCGGGGTGAACTGCACGGCGCCGAGGTCGGTGTCCCCGTCGTTGAGCCAGCGCTCGATCTCGCCGACGTGGCGGTGCGCCGGGGCCCCGTAGGCGACGACGTCGCCGTGCACGTGGGCGAAGTGCATGGCGTCCTTCGGCGCCCGGCCGGCGCCGGAGGTGCCGGTCTTGCTGTCGATGACGACGGTGCCGGGCTCGAGCAGCGGTGCGAGCGGCTTCAGCGCCAGCAGCGCCGCCGTGACGTGGCAGCCGGGGTTGGCGACCAGCGTGGCCGCGGCCACCTCGTCGCGGTACCACTCGGTCAGCCCGTAGGCGGCGGGCGCCAGGTCCGGACGCGGGTGTTCCTCGCCGTACCAGGTGGCGAACCCCTCGGCATCGAGCCGGAAGGCACCGGACAGGTCGACCGTGGGGGTGCCGGCGTCGTGCAGGGCCGCCCCGAGCTCGAGCGACACCGCGTGCGGGGTGGCCAGGAAGACGAGGTCGAGGCCCACGAGGCGGTCGAGCTCGATGGCGTCGAAGACCCGGTCCCCCGGCAGGTTCGGGAACAGCGAGGCGACCGGTTCACCCGCCTGCGAGTGCGCCGCGACCACCTCGACGTCCAGCTGCGGGTGGCCGTCGAGCAGGCGCACCAGCTCGACGCCCCCGTACCCGGAGGCCCCGACGATGCCGACGCGATGGCCCACGCCTCCTCCTGTCCGATGCGTGAGCCGCCCACCCTACCCACGGGATGTCGTCAACGCAATTCCATGCACACTCTATGCATACGCCGCAGCCCGACTCGCAGTCCGAGGTGTGCACCATCTGCGAAGTCCGACCCGGGGTCGTGGCGCACACCTCCCTCGACCCGTCGAGGTGTGCACCGTTTGCGCGCCCCGACCCGGGTCGTGGTGCACACCTCTGGACGGGGCGAGGCATGGGGCGCGACCGCTAGCGTGGCCGGGAACACCCCACGGGACCAGGAGCACCGATGCCGGAGTCTGCGGATCTGGCCGAGCAGCTGCAGGACACGGTCAGTGAGGATCGGCTGTGGAACGCGGCGTCGGCGGTGGCCGGACTGGCCGCCACGTTGGCCGTGCGCCGGCTGGTGTCCCGGGCCTGGCAGGCCCGGACCGGGGAGGACCCGCCGAGCAACCCCGCCCAGCCGGGCGTGACCTGGAGCCGGGCGATCGCCTGGTCCGTGGCGACCGGAATCGGCGTGGCCGTGGCCCGCACGGTCGCCCAGCGCGGCGCCGCCCGGGCCTGGGCAAAGGCCACTGGCACGGTCCCGCCCGGGCTCCAGGAGGCCTGACGGCCACCGTCGCGTCAGGTGTCCGGGGGCTTGCGGAGGCGCTTCACCTCGCCGCGGTGGCGCTTGCTCTCGAGCCGGCGCCGCTTCGCCGCCCGCGACGGCTTCGTCCGCTTGCGCCGCTTCGGCGGCTGGATGGCGGTGCGGACCATCTCGGCGAGGCGGTCGCGGGCCGCCGCACGGTTGCGGTGTTGGCTGCGGTGCTCGGAGGCTCGGACGATGAACGTGCCGTCGTCGGTGATGCGGGTGCCGAGGTTGTCGCGGACCCGCTGCTTCTCCGCGTCGGTCAACGCCTCGGAGTCGGCGAACGCCCAGCGAAGCTCGACCGCCGAGGAGGTGGTGTTCACGCCCTGGCCGCCGGGTCCGGAGGCACGAGCTGCCCGCTCCTCGAGCTCGCGGCCGGGGATCACCCGGCTGCGCGACAGCGGGAGGTCGTCGGGCACGGCTAGCCCCGGACCTGGCCGCCGACGGATTCGACCTCGCGGCGGACCGCGGCCAGCACGGATTCCTCGTCCTCGCTGGTGAGGGCCCGGTCGGGGGCCTGCAGGCGCAGGCGGGCGGCCACGGACCGGCGGCCCTCCCCCAGCTGCTCGCCCCGGTACTCGTCGAAGACCGCGAGGTCGTCCAGCAGGTCGCCGGCGGCCGTGCGGATCGCGCCGGCCAGCGTGTCCCAGGCGACGTCGTCGGCGGCCACCACGGCCACGTCGACGCTCATCGCCGGGTGCCGGACGACGCTCCTTGCCGGTACCGGGTCGCGGCCGAGGGCGACGTCCTGCAGCATCGGCTCGAGCAGGACCTCGGCGACGACCACGGGCTCGGGCAGGTCGCGCTGGTCGGCCTCCGACGGGTGCAGCTGGCCGACGAACCCGATCTCCGGGGCGTCGTCGTGCCCGTCCCGGACGAGGTGCAGCGTGGCGGTCCGGTGGGGGTGCAGCCCGTCGCGCTCGACGGGCCGGCGCTGCAGGCACCACGCCTCGCGCGTCGGACCCAGCCGGCGCACCACCTCGTCGAGCACGGCCAGGGCGTCGTGCACGCCCCAGGTGCGGTCGCGCTCGAGGAATCCCGGCCCGGCGACCCGGCCCTGCAGCGCCAGCCCGAGCACGCGCGGCTGGGTGGGCAGCACGCGGCCGTCGGGGGCGCTCCAGCGCCACGGCTGGTCGAACGCGTCCAGCACGTCGTCGAGGGGTCCACCGGCCGCCCGGAAGATGCGGCCCATCTCGAAGACGGCCACGCCGGGTGCACCCTGGCCGACGTTGTGGCGGACGACCTGCAGCAGGGCCTCGACGGTCGACGGGCGCATCGCCGCGGCGTCCTGCGCCAGCGGGTTGGCCAGCTCGACCAGCTCGCCGCCGGGGTGGACGCCGTCGAGGTGGTCCTCGCCGACGAACGGGCGGGTGACCACCTCGTGCAGCCCGAACGCCAGCGCCGCGTCGCGGGCCGACCGTTCGGCGTGCTGCGCGGCGGACAGGCCCCCGGTGATGCCGGTCTGCGGCAGGGTGGACGGGATCCGGTCGTAGCCGTGCAGGCGGACGACGTCCTCGGCGACGTCGGCGGGTCGGGTGAGGTCGGTGCGCCAGGTCGGCGGCGTGACCGCCAGCCGGCCGTCGACCGCGTCGACCGTGCAGCCGGCGTGGCCGAGCACCTCCGCCTGTCGCTCGTCGGTCAGCTCGTCCAGCCCGATCAGCTCGCGCACCCACGACGGCGACACCGTGACCGTCGGGCGGTCGACGTCGGCGGACCCGGCCCGGGTGACGCCCCGGTCGGTCGCCCGGCCCATGTCCAGTACCAGCTGCACGGCCCGGGCGCACGCGCGTTCCGCCGCGGCGGGGTCGACGCCGCGCTCGAACCGGACGGAGGCCTCGGAGGTCAGCCGCAGCCGGCGCGAGGTGCGCCGGATCGTCGCCGGGTCCCAGGTGGCGGCCTCGAACACCACCGACCGCGTGTCGTCGGACACCTCGGTGTCGGCGCCGCCCATGACCCCGGCCAGGCCGACGGCGCGTTCGGCGTCGGTGACCACGAGGTCGTCGGCGGACAGCGTGCGGTCGACGTCGTCCAGCGTCGTCACCACCTCGCCGTCGTCGGCCCACCGCACGCCCAGGGCCGGCCCCGCGAGCGTCGCCAGGTCGTAGGCGTGCATCGGCTGGCCCAGCTCGAGCATCACGAGGTTGGTGACGTCCACGATCGGGCTGATCGACCGCACCCCGCACTGGGCCAGCCGCTGGCGCATCCACCAGGGCGAGGTGGCAGGCAGCTCGAGGTCCTCCAGCGTCCAGGCGACGAACTGCGAGCAGCCGTCGGACGCGTCGATGGTGACCGGCAGGTCACGGCCGGGTGTGGGCTCGGCGACGTCCGGCAGGTGCACCGCGAGGCCCCCCAACAGCGCGGCGACCTCGCGGGCCACGCCGAGGATCGACAGGTGGTCGCCCCGGTCGGCCATCACCTCGATGTCGATGACGGGCTCGCCCAGCGGCAGCAGGTCGTGCACGTCCACGCCCAGCGGCGTGTCCGGGTCCAGCCGCATGATCCCGGTGTGGTCGTCACCGAGCTCGAGCTCCTTCGCCGAGCACAGCATGCCGTTGGAGGTGACCCCGCGGATCTTCCGCGCCTCCAGCACCATTGGATGCTCGCTCCCCCGCTCGACCCCGGGGATGGCGCCGCCGACCGGCGCATGCAGCACGACGTCGTCGACCTCGAAGTTCCAGGCCCCGCAGACCAGTTCGACCTCGTCGTCGCCGTGGGTGATGCGCACCACCTGCAGCGTGTCGGCGTCCGGGTGCGGCTCGCGGTGCAGGACGCGCGCGGTGACGACGTCGCGGGTGCCCGCGCCGGGGGTCGCGACCTCGTCGACCTCCAGCCCGGAACGGCCGATGAACTCGACGAACTGCGCCAGCGGCATGTCGACCGCGACGAACTGCTGCAGCCAGGACAGGGGGACCTTCACGGTGTTGTTCCGCCTTCGGTGGGCACGAACGGGTCAGAAGCGGGCGAGGAAGCGCTGGTCGCCGGCGAAGAACTCGCGGATGTCGGCGATGCCGTGGCGCAGCATGGCCACGCGCTCCACGCCGATGCCGAACGCGAACCCGCTGACCTCGTCGGGGTCGAGTCCGCACCACGTCAGCACGTTCGGGTCGACCATGCCGGACCCGAGGATCTCCAGCCACCGCGTGGTGCCGTCGTCGTTGGTGCCCCAGGAGACGTCGACCTCGGCGGACGGCTCGGTGAACGGGAACATCGACGGCCGCATCCGGATCTGCCGGTCCTCGCCGAACATCGCCCGGGCGAACGCCAGCAGCGTGCCGCGCAGGTCCGCCATCGTGATGCCCTCGCCGACGACGAGGCCCTCGACCTGCGTGAACACCGGCGAGTGGGTCGCGTCGACGGTGTCCTGCCGGTAGACGCGACCGGGCACCACCACGGCGATCGGCAGCGGTTCGCCGAGCATGACCCGGGCCTGGACCGGCGAAGTGTGGGTGCGCAGGATCGTGGTCGGCAGGCCGAACTCGTCGACCTCGGAACCGCGCACGTAGATCGTGTCCATCTCCTGCCGGGCCGGGTGGTCTGGCGGGATGTTCATGGCGTCGAAGTTCAGGTCGGTCGACTCGACCTCGGGGCCCTCGGCGACCTGGTAGCCCATGCCGACGAACACGTCGAGCATGGCCTGCTCCACCTGGGTCAGCAGGTGGGGGCGGCCGGGCGGCACCACCGCCGGGGGCAGGGTGAGGTCCAGCCGCTCGGTGGCCAGGCGTTCCTCCAGCGCCGCCTGCTCGAGCGTGGCCCGGCGGGCGTCGAAGGCCGCCGCGAAGTCCTGCTTGAACGCGTTGAGCTGTTGCCCCAGCGCCTTGCGTTCCTCCGCGTCGAGCTGGCCCATGCCCTTCTGGATCTCGGCCAGCCGCGACTTCCTGCCCGTGAACCGCACGCGCACGTCCTCGAGCGCGGCGACGTCGTCGGCGTCGTCGACGGCCGCGAGGGCCTCCTCGCGCAGGGACGCGATCTCGGACATGGCACTTCCGGATGGTCGGTGCAGGCCCCGCAGCGTAACGGCGGGGTCCTGTCGGGCCTCAGCCGGTGGGCAGGACCACGTGGAAGGTGGCGCCCCGGCCCTCCTCGGACTCGCACCAGACCTGGCCGCCGTGCGCCTGCACCAGTCCCCGGGTGATGTACAGGCCGAGGCCGGTGCCCGAGCCGCGCTGGCCCCGGCCGCGGGCGAACTTGTCGAAGATGCGGCGGGCCTGGTCGGCGGGCACGCCCGGGCCGTCGTCGTCCACGGCGACCCGCAGCCAGCCGTCCTCCTGGGCGATGCGGACGCGCACCTGGCTGCCGGGCGCGTAGGCCAGGGCGTTGTCGATGAGGTTGGAGAACACCTGCTCGAGCTTGTCGCCGTCGACGAGCATCCGCTCGGGCTCGCCGACGACGTCCAGCACGAGGTCGCGTGACTCGTCGCGGTGGCGGGCCCGGTCGACGATGCCGCCCACCAGCTCGACGACGTCGGTGAGCTCGCGGTGCATCTGGACGCGCCGCGCATCGATTCGGGACACGGCCAGCAGCTCGCGCAGCAGCCGGGTGACCCGGTCGGCGTCGTGGTCGATGGTCTCGAGCATCGTGCGCTTCTGCTCGTCGGAGAACCGCTCCCACCGGCGCAGCAGCGTCGAGGTGAAGCCCTTGACGCTGGTCAGCGGCGAGCGGATCTCGTGCGAGACGGTCGCGACGAGGTCGCTGCGGGTCGCGTCGACCTGCTCGCGCCGGCCAGCCGGCCGGAACGTCAGCACCAGCCCGCCGTCGTCGAGGTGGCGACCACTGACGGCGACCGGACGGGTGCGCCCGTCGGGCAGCCGGACCGGCAGGATCCGTTCGGCGACCCGGGCGGCCACGCCCCCGGGCCCGGGGACCCAGCCCGGCCCGCACGGCTGGCCGTCGTCCCCCAGCACCGTCACGGCGTCGGCGACCTTGTCCCCCACGGCCTGGCGGTCCACGGCCAGCAGCGCGACGGCACGGTCGTTGACGTGCACGATGCGCCGGTCGGTGTCGAGCACGAGCACGGCCTCGGGCAGCAGGTCCAGCGCCTGCCACCGCTCCCCGGCCGTCCGTGCCATCAGGTGCCCTGTCCGTGGTGCCGTCCCCGCGCCGCGGCGTACAGCGTCACTGCGGCCGCAGCCGCCAAGTTTAGGGACTCGGCGCGCCCCCACGTCGGCACGGCGAGGACGTCGTCGACCTGCCGTGCCACCGAGGCGGGCAGCCCGTGCGCCTCGTTGCCGAGCACCACCGCGACCGGCCGGTCGTCGGCCTCGAGGGCCGCGACGTCGGTGTCGGCGGCCATGTCGAGCGCCACGACCCACTGGCCCGCGCCGCGGCAGGCAGCCACGACCTCGTCAAGGGCCACGCCGACGACCAGCGGCACGTGGCACACGGATCCCGTGCTGGCCCGCACGGCCTTGGGGTTCCAGGGGTCGACCGCGTCGCCGGTCAGCACGACGCCGGCGGCGCCGGCCGCGTCGGCGGTGCGCACGATCGTGCCGACGTTGCCGGGGTCGGCCGGTTCGTCGAGCACGACCAGCACCCCGCGGCCGACGACGTCGGCGAGCTCCGCCGTGACGGCGCGGGCCACGGCCACGACGCCCTGGGGCGTGCGGCTGTCGGCCAGGCGCTCCAGCACGTGGTCCTCGACGTGGACGACGTCCACGCCGGCGTCGACGTACCGGTCGACGAGCCGGGCCGTGGCGAACAGCGTCTCGACGTGGCCCTCGGCCACCGCCTCGTCGACGGCGTTCGGTCCCTCCACGAGGAAGCGGCCCGTGGCCCGCCGCTGTCGGCGTCGGGCCAGGGCCGCGGCTTCCACGATCCGTGGGTTGCGGACGGAGGTGATGACCTCGGTCACGCCGCCTGGTCGGCGTCGAGGGCCTGGCGGGCGACGGTGACGAGCTCGCCGAAGGCCTTCGGGTCGCGGACGGCGAGGTCGGCGAGGTTCTTGCGGTCCACCTCGACCTCGGCCAGGCGCAGCCCGTGCATCAGGCGCGAGTAGGACAGGCCCTCGACGCGAGCGGCCGCGTTGATGCGGGCGATCCAGAGCTTGCGGAAGTCCCGCTTGCGCTGGCGCCGGTCGCGGTAGGCGTACCGCTCGGCGTGGAAGACGGCCTCCTTGGCCACCTTGAAGCGGCGGCTGCGCGCGCCGCGGAAGCCCTTGGCGCGATCGAGGACGGCCTTGTGCTTCTTCTTGCCGTGGGTACCACGCTTGACACGTGCCATGGGTCGTCCTCCTACGTGTTCAGCAGCCGCTTGACGCGCTTCGCGTCGGGCTTCGCGATCTGGGTCTCGCCGTCGAGCCGGCGCTTGCGGGCCGACGACTTCTTCTCGAGGATGTGGGCGCGGTTCTTCTGCCGGCCCATCACCTTGCCGTTGCGGGTGACGCGAAAGCGCTTCTTCGCCCCGCTGTGGGTCTTCTGCTTGGGCATGTCGGGGTCTCCTTGTGAGGACGTGCGAGCGACGAGGGCAGCCTCAGGCCTCCTCGGCCTGCTCCGTCGACTCGGCCGGCTCGGCCTGTTCGGCCTGGTCGGCGCTTGCCTGGTCGGCTGCGGCCTGGTCGGCTGCGGCCTGGTCGGCCTCTTCCTGCTCGCGGCGTTCGCGGTCCCGGTGGGGGGCGAGCACCATGACCATGTTGCGTCCGTCGACCTTCGGGTAGGCCTCGATGGTCGCCAGGTCACTCATGTCGTCGGCCAGGCGGTCGAGCAGGCCCTTGCCGAGCTCGGTGTGCGTCATCTCGCGGCCGCGGAACATGATCGTGGCCTTGACCTTGGCGCCGTCCTTGAGGAAGCGCCGGACGTGGCCGGACTTGGTCCCGTAGTCGTTGTTCGAGATCTTGGGACGCATCTTGATCTCTTTGATGGTGATCTGGCTCTGCCGCTTGCGGGCCTCCTTCTCCTTCTGGCCCTGCTCGTAGCGGTGCTTGCCATAGTCCATGATCCGGCACACGGG
>CAZDIF010000039.1:0-11766 GCA_964505365.1 uncultured Actinomycetota bacterium | reverse complement strand
GGCGGCCACGCGTCAGCGGCGCTACGCCGCCCGGTAGCGGGCGGTGTCACCCTCGCCCATGCGCAGGACGGATCCGGCCGAGTACAGCCGGTCGAGCGCCTCCTGCGCGACGGTCGGGTCCATCCCCAGCGACGAGGCGATCGACCCGGAGGTGGCCACGCCCTGGGCACGCAGCTCGGTGAGCAGCGCCTCGTCATCGGCCACGTCGGCGCCCTCGCCGGCGGCCAGGCGCCAGGCGAGCGCGGCGGCGTCGGCCATGAGCCGCTCCAGCACCTCGCTGTCGGCAAAGCCCGGCGGTGGACCCAGCTGCTCGAACACGCTGGTGACGTCGGGGTGCGGAACGGGGTGCACGTCGATGGACTCGAGGTCGCCGCGGGCCTCGAGGGGTTCGGTCAGGTCCACGGCGTGGTCGTCGCTGCGCGAGGCGGGGGCCCGCGCCGCGCGCAGGGCGTCGAGCAGGGCGTCCACGGACCGGCCGCGGAACCGCAGCAGGCGCGTCGGATCGCGGTCGATCGCGGTCGCGATCGCGTGGTGGGCGGCCGCCTCGTGCCGGCACGGCCGCGCCTCACTGCAGGTGCAGTGGGCAGACACCGGCCCGTCCGGCAGCAGCAGGTCGTCCTCGAGGAGCACGGCCGGCAGTCGACCGGCCAGCAGGTCGGCGGTGTTGCGCACCTGCCGGGAGGCGCGGTCCACGACCTCCGCCCACGTGGCGTCGTCCAACGGGTCCACCGTGAGGGCGACCTCGTGCGAGCGCCCGCCCCCGTCGGGCGCGCGCAGGGCCACCGAGCCCGGCGAGACCTGCAGGACGTCGACGAGCCGGCCGGCCCCGGCCCGCCCCTTCTCGAGGCGGCGCCGATCGGTCGCGGACCCGCCACTGACGGCGTGGAGCCAGCGGTGGCCGAGGGTGCGTGTGGCCTCGGTCACGCCACCTCCTCCTCGTCGTCCTCGACGTCCTCGGAGGACAGCTCGACGAGCTCGCGGAGGTCGTCGTCGTCCAGCTCGGTGATCCAGGTCTCGCCCTCGCCGACCACCGCGTCGGCCAGCGCCCGCTTGCGTTCGAGGAGCTCGCTGATGCGCTCCTCGATCGTGCCCGAGGTGACGAGGCGGTGGACGGTGACCGAACGCGTCTGGCCGATGCGGTGCACCCGGTCGGTGGCCTGGTCCTCGACGGCCGGGTTCCACCACCGGTCGTAGTGGATGACCTCGGTGGCCCGGGTGAGGTTGAGGCCGGTGCCGCCGGCGCGCAGGGACACGAGCATGATCGGCGGCGCGTCCTCGGCGTCCTGGAAGCGCTCGACCATCGACTCCCGGGCGGCCATCGGCGTCCCGCCGTGCAGGAACGGCACCTCCGGCAGGTCCAGTTCCTCGCGGAGGTGGCCACCCAGGAGGTCGCCCATCTCCCGGAACTGCGTGAACACCAGCGCGTGGTCACCGCTGGCGACGATCTCGCCGAGGATCTCGGTGGCGCGCGCGAGCTTGCCGGACCGCCCCGTGGTGCGCCCCCCGTCGCGGACGTACTGGGCCGGGTGGTTGCAGATCTGCTTCAGCGCGGTGAGCAGGGCCAGGATGCGGCCGCGCCGCTCGAACGCCGTGGACCCGAGCCCGGCCCGGAAGGCCTGGTCGATGGTCGCCTGGTACAGCGTCGCCTGCTCCCGGGTCAGCGAGCACGCAACGGTGATCTCCTGCTTCGGCGGGAGGTCGACCGACACGTCCGGGTCGGCCTTCCGGCGCCGCACGACGAACGGGGAGATCAGCCGCTTGAGCCGGTCGGCGGCCTCCTCGTCGCGCCACCGTTCGATCGGGACGGCGAAGCGCTCGTTGAAGCGCCGCTGCGATCCGAGCAGCGCGGGGTTGGTGAGGTCGAGGATCGCCCACAGCTCGGACAACCGGTTCTCGATCGGCGTCCCGGTCATGGCGAACCGCGCCCGGGCCTCCATCGAGCGCGCCGCCTTCGCGCCCTTGCTGGCCGCGTTCTTGATCTGCTGGGCCTCGTCGTAGACGACGACGTCCCAGTCGACCTGCGAGAGCAGCCCGGCGTCCCGGCGCATCAGCGCGTAGCTCGTCAGCACGACGTGGCCGGGCGGCAGTTCCCGTGGCGAGCGCGGCCGGTCCGGGCCGTGGTGGCGGATGACGGGCATGCGCGGGGCGAAGCGGTGGAACTCGCGCTCCCAGTTGCCCACCACCGACGTCGGCGCGACCACGAGGTGGGGCCGGTCCTGCATCCGCGACGTGATCAGCGCGATCGCCTGGATCGTCTTGCCCAGCCCCATCTCGTCGGCGAGGATGCCTCCGGCACCGAGCTCGGCCATGCGCTGCATCCAGGCGACGCCGCGCAGCTGGTAGTCGCGCAGTTCGCCGTCGATGGCGACGATCTCGGCGTCGCCCGGCGTCGGCGAGGCGGACAGCCGGTCGACGAGGTCACCGACGTTGCCCTCGGCAGTCGCCTCGACCCAGCCGAGGTCGTCGTCGACCTCGGCCTGGCCGGCGAGCGCGGCCGCCACCGCCTCGGTGAGCTGCATCGTGCCGGTCTCGCCCGCCAGCTCGGCGATGCGGTCGGATTCCTCATGGTCGATGCGCACCCACTGGCCCCGCCAGCGCACGAGCGAGCGCTTCAGCGACACGATCTCGTGGAACTCCTCGCTGGTCAGCGTGTCGTCCCCGAGGGCGATCTCGTACGCAAACGATGCGACGTCGCTGCGCGACAGCACGCCCTCGGCCTCCACGCGGCCCGCGGTCCCGGTCGTCTGCCCGATCCGGATCCGCGCGCGCAGGCGACGGGAGTTGACCTCGCGCAGCTCCGGCGGGACCTGGACGCCGATGCCGGCGCTGGCCAGCTGGTCGATGCCGTCCGACAGCAGCTGGCTGGCCTGTCCCGGGGTGAGCTCCACGTGCTCCGGGTGTGCCTGGCGCAGCGCCTCCTCCAGCGGCGGGAACACGCGGGCCGCCTCGGCGAGCCCCAGCACGAACGCGTCCTCGGCGTCATCGACCCGGCGACCGCCGAGCTCGCGCACCCGCCCCGCCCACACGGCGGAGGCCGGAGCGAGCGCCCCGGGGTCGAGCGTCGACTGCAGGTGCAGGTCCACGCGCCAGCTGCCGTCGACCGCGGTCAGGCGTGCCGGGAGGTCGCCGGTCCCGCCGTCCCCCACCTCCGGGGGCACGACCTGCAGGCAGAGCCGCACGGTCCCGCGGGTGCGCACGCCGAGGGCCGGGGCGGCCCACTCGTGGACGTCCGCCTCGACCTCGTCGGACGGCACGCGCAGCGGCACGACCGCCGGGTCGCCACCGGCCAGCGCCTCCGGCCAGAGCTCGACCCACGGCCGCGCGGACACGCCACGCCGGCGGCGCCCGCGGTCCGGGCGATGTCCCTGCCGCCCGCACGCGTCGGCGATGGCGTCGAGCAGGGCAGCAACGGCCACCTCGGCCGTGAGGAGCTCGCCGTCGCGTCCCGGGGTCGCGTGGGCGGCCGGAGGCAGCAGCGCCGCGAGCTGGGCCACCCGTCCGTCCCGCGGCGGCCGGGCGCGCCAGACCGCCATGCCGGTGTCCGGGGTCGCGGTCGCCTGCAGCAGGGGGAGGATCCGCCCCGACGTGACGACCTCGAGCCCGAGCTTGGCGGCCAGCGACCACGCCAGCACCGAGTCCGACGGTCGGTGCCACGCCGGCCAGCCCGACCGCGCGGGCATGCCGGCCAGTGCGCGCACGGTCGGCAGGAACGGCAGCACCCGCACCGCACCGCCCTCCGGCACCAGCGGGCCGGCCAGGCGGCCGGGCTCGCCGGCAGGCAGCCCGAGGTCCGCCAGCGCCGGACCGAGCACCGATTCATCACCGGCGTGGGCGTCCCAGGCGGCGAACATCGACGCGGCGGGGACGGGCCCGGCGGGCACGAAGGTCAGCTGCAGGGCCACCGCCGTGGCGGGGTCCTGGGCCGGTGTCACCTCCTCCGGGGAGACGGCACCGGCTGCCTGGGGCTCGTGCACGCACGACTCCTTGGTGGTCTGGCGGCCGGTCTGCGACGCGCGGACCTGACAGCGTATCCCTGCCACGATTCACCGTCCCCATGCCCCCCGGCAGGACGGACGTGCGGGGGTCGCGCTGCGCCGTCCGACCAGCGACCTGCCCGTGGACACCCGGGGCGAGCCGACGCACACTCGATCCTGCAGAGCCCGCGTCGAGCGCGTGGGTGGCGACACACCTCCTCGGAGCCCAACGGCCTGCCAGGAAGGCAGGGTGCCGACGACACGTCCAAGGGAAATCGGACGTCGCACCGCCGAGGACGAGACGGCGCGAAGCCCCGTCGCAACCGCCATCCGCAGACCAGGCCGGGTCCCGGACAGCGCCGGGGCCGACCGCGCACCGCGGGCTCTGCACCGTTTCCACGCCTCGACGGCCCCGGTGCGTGACGTGGGCGGATTCATCGGGCACGCTGGGGCGACCCGGGAACACCCACGCCGCCCATGGCGTTGCCCCGACAGACCGCCCAGTTCACGCCCAGCAAGGGGTTTCCCCGTGACGGACGCGAAGACTCGCACCCAACAGGACCACGCCACGCAGGACACCGTGTCCACGACGCTGGCCTGGCTCGAGGACCAGTTTCCGGGCTGGACGTTCCAGGTCGACGAGACCGAGACCGGTTTCGGCCAGCTGCGCCCGCTCTGGATCGCCTCCCGCGACGGCCACCACGCGCAGGCCGAACTGTCCGCGTCGAAGCTGCACACCCGCCTGTCGGACTACCTCGACCGCCAGGAGCGCCGCGAGGCACTGATGAACTGACCGACCGCCGGCGTCACAGCCGGCCGTCGGCATCGCGCTGGTCCAGCAGCTCCCGCACCTGCTGCGTCGAGACCTGGCCGAAGTCCCCGTAGGCCTCGCCCACCGCGTGCAGGACCTCCGGCTGGTGCGCGACGACGACGTCGTCGGCGACCTCCTGCAGGGAGGCGATGGCCCGCGAGCCGGCCACCGGCGTGGCCAGCACGACCCGTGCCGCCCCGCGGGCGCGAGCCACCCGCACCGCGGCCTGCGCGGTCGCCCCCGTGGCGACCCCGTCGTCCACCACCACGACGACGTGCCCGGTGAGGTCGAGCGGCTCCCCGTCCCGCAGGGCGTCGACCATCTCCTGCAGCCGTTCCTGCTGATCGGCGACCGCCTCGTCGCTGGGCGCCAGTGACGGCGGCAGGTCCGGGTTCTGGACGACGACGCCACCCTCGCCGACCGCGGCGACGGCGAACTCGGGCTGCCGAGGCGCGCCGACCTTGCGGACCACCAGCACGTCGAGCGGCCAGCCGCCCGCGCGGGCCACCTCGACGGCGACCGGGACGCCACCCCGCGGGAGCCCCAGCACCACCGCGTCCCCGGACACGGCCGCCTCGACGAGCCCGGCCAGGTCACGGCCCGCCGCAGTCCGGTCGGTCCACGGCACCCGGAACCGATCCCGCCGACGTCGGCGCATGGTCGCACCACCTCCTGACCCGACATCATGCACGACCGGGCGGCACCGTGCTCGCGGCTAGGGTGCACGCCCGTGAACCTCGTCGACCTGCTCCTCGCCGTCCTCATGCTCGCCGCGGCCTCCACGGGCTACCGGCTGGGCCTGATGGCCCGTGCGGTCTCGTGGGCCGGTGGGCTGCTGGGGCTGGTGCTGGCGGTCGCGCTCGTGCCGGTCGTCCTGAACGCCTGGCCGGGCGGTGAGGCACTCACGCGGCTGCTGGTCGGGCTCGGCGTGGTGCTGGTGCTGACCTCGCTGCTGTCCGGCGTCGGCGAGATGATCGGCCTGCGGCTGCGCCACCACGTCCACGCCTCGCCGTTCGGGCCGCTGGACCGGGTCGCCGGGTTCCTGGCCGGGGCGCTCAGCGTCCTGCTCGTCGTGTGGTTCCTGCTGCCGGCCCTGGCGAACACACCGGGGGTGATCGCTCGCCAGGTCCGCCAGTCCACGGTCGTCGGCTGGATCGACGGGGTGGCGCCGGACCCGCCGGACGCGGCGCGCACGCTCAGCCGGCTGGTGGACCAGAGCGGCTTCCCGGAGGTCTTCGCGGACCTGCAGCCGGCGCCCGTCACCGGTCCCCCGCCCGACCAGATCCCGGTCAGCGAGCAGGTCGTCGCGCAGGCGACCCCGTCGACGGTCAACATCGAGGCGTTCGGCTGTGGCTCCGGGTTCGAGGGTTCCGGGTTCGTGGTGCGGGACGGCCTCGTGGTCACCAACGCCCACGTGGTGTCGGGAGCAAGCGAGATCCAGCTGCGGCTCACGGACGGCACGACCGTCACGGCCACGGTGCGCCACCTCGACGACGACCGCGACCTCGCCCTGCTCGCCGCCCCGGACGTGGGACGGGAGCCGTTGCCCCTGCGTGCGTCGGAGGTCGGCGAGGGCGGTGCCGTGATCGGCTACCCGGGCGGGCAGGACACCCCGCGCGTGGCTCCCGCCGAGGTCCGCCAGGACCGGTCGACGGTCGGCCGGGACCTGCGAGGCGACGAGCTGGTGACCCGGCGCGTCCTGTACCTCGCGTCGAACCTGCGGCAGGGCGACTCCGGGTCGGCCCTGCTCGGCCAGGACGGCGCGGTGATCGGCGTCATCTTCGCCGTCTCCCCCGACGACCCCGACGTGGCCTACGCGCTGCACGTCGAGGAGCTGCAGGCGGTCCTGTCCGCCGAGCCCAACCAGGCCCAGGGCGCCTGCCTGTAGCCCGCCTCGCGCGGCCCGGGAAGCCCGTCCCGGCCACGGCCCGGGGCGGGGGCGCCATGGCACGGCACGGAATGTCGTGGCGATCCGTTCATGTTGTCACTGTTGCCAATGTTGCAACTGTGGCTTATCGTGCGGATGCACTGGTTCCTTGTGGCGTCGTGTCTTCCCCCGACAGCGGCCCGGTGGCTGCTGACGCCCACCCGACAAGCGAGGATCTTCATGACCGCTTCCTGGAGACACCGCACGCAGGTCCTGCGGCGGTCCTGGGCCGTGCGCCGCGACGGGCGGCACGGTCGACTGCGCGCCGCACTGCTGATCGGGGCGCTCGTGGCGTCCGGCGGCGCGGCCTACACCGTGAAGTCCGGTGACACCCTCAGCCACATCGCCCAGCGGGTGGGCCTGTCGGTGCAGTCGCTGGTCGACGCCAACGGCATCCGCAACCCCGACCTCATCGTCGTGGGCCAGGTCCTGAAGATCCCGGGGAAGCCCGGTGGCGGTGGCGGCTCGGCCCAGCCCGCTCCGGCGGCATCCGAGTCCCGCACGCACGTCGTCGGCCGTGGCGAGTCGCTGTCGACGATCGCGGCCCGGTACGGACTGACCGTGCGCGAGCTCGCCGCCGCCAACGGCATCACCAACGTCAACCGCGTCAACGCCGGCACGCTGCTGCGCGTGTCCGACAGCCCGCCCCCGAAGCCCGGTACGAAGTCCGGCGGAGGTGGCGGGTCCTACACGGTGCAGCGCGGCGACACGCTGTCGGGCATCGCCGCTCGCTTCGGGACCAGCAGCTCCACGCTCGCGAAGCGCAACGACATCGCCAACCCCAACCGGATCTACGCCGGCATGAAGCTGGACGTGCCGGGCTCCGGCGGTGGTGGGGTGACGTGGGCGTGCCCCGTCGCCGGTGGCACGTTCATCAACGACTTCGGTACCGCCAAGCCGGACGGTCGTCGCCACGAGGGCGTCGACATCTTCGCGTCCCGCGGCACGCCGATCAAGGCACCCGTCGGCGGCACGATCACGCACAAGCGCGGCGACCGCGCCGGCCTGCAGTTCAACCTCGAGGGCGACGACGGCTACACCTACATCGGGACCCACCTCGACGCCTACGGCAAGAACGGGCGCGTCGAGAAGGGCGACACGATCGGCACCGTCGGCACCACCGGCAACGCGCGTGGCACGCCCCCGCACCTGCACTTCGAGATGCACCACGACGGGATCGTCAACCCCCACCCGACCCTGGCGGCCAACTGCTGACCAGCCGACCACCGACGGACGCGGGCGCCTGTCAGGCGCCCGCGTCGCGGTACAGGCCCGCGAGGTGGCGGTAGGCCTCGACGTTCGGACGTGGGACCGGCGGCACGGGCAGGTCGCGGACCTTGGCCGGGACACCGACGGCGACCGCGCCGGGCGGGATCTCGGTGCCCTCGGTGACGACGGCACCGGCGCCGACGACAGCCCCCGCGCCAACGCGGGCACCGTTGAGGACCACCGCGCCCATCCCCACCAGCACGTCGTCCTCGATCGTGCACCCGTGCAGCACGGCCCGGTGTCCCACCGTCACGCGGTCGCCGACCGTCAGGGGCGTCCCCGGGTCGGCGTGGGCCACGACGCCGTCCTGCAGGTTGGTGTCCCGTCCGATCCGGCACGGCTCGTGCTCGGAGCGGACCACCACCCCGAACCACAGGCTGGCACCGGATTCGACGGTGACCTGCCCGGCGACGAGGGCGTCGTCGGTGAGGTAGGCGTCGGCGTGGACGTCGGGGCTGTGGCCGTTGACGGTCACGAGGCGGGGCATCGGGCGGTGTCCTCTCCGCGCGCGCCGGCGCGTCGGCGGTCGGTCAGGCAGGCGCCACCCCGGCGCGGTGGCGCTCGGCGAGCTCACGGTAGGCCTGTGGGTTGACCTGGACCCAGAACTCGGCGGGCGTCCCGGCGATCGGGCCCTTCTCCTCGGCCGGGCTGCCCGCGGCCATCACGCCCTCCCCGATGGTCGAGCCCGGCCGGACCGTCGACCCGCCGGCGATCAGCGAGCGGGCGCCGATCGTCGCACCGTCGAGGACCACCGCGCCGTTGGCGACGAGTGCCTCCTCGCCGATGGTCGCACCGTGGACGACGCAGTTGTGGGCGACGGTCGCGCCGGCCCCGACCTCGCAGGACATGCCGGGCGGGGCGTGCAGGACCGCGCCGTCCTGGACGTTCGCTCCCTCCCGGATGACCACGGGCGCGTAGTCGGCGCGCACCACCGCGCCATACCAGACCGAGGCACCGGCCTCCACGGTGACGTCACCGACGAGCGTGGCGGTCGGCGCGATGAACGCGGTCTCGTGGACGGTCGGGCCCTGGCCCTCGAACGTGAACTGTGGCATGACTTCCTCGATCTCCGTGCCAGGGACCATGCTGCCACGTCGCTGGCCGTGGTCGCGCACGCCGTCACGCCCTACCCTGTGGGGCATGAGCACTCCCACCCCCCTCGCGCCGACCCGGCCCGACACCCAGACGGACACCGACGTCCGCCCGTCGACCGGCGACGGCGACCACGACCGGTTCGCGCACTACGTCGACAAGAACGAGTCGACCCGGGCCTACATCGAGGGCACGCCCGTCCGGGCGCTGTGCGGCAAGATCTGGGTGCCGACCCGCGACCCCAGCCGCTACCCGGTCTGCCCCACCTGCCAGGAGATCGTGGACACGGTCTTCGGCAGCTCCGGCGAGGGCGACGGCGAGGGCTGATCCCGCCACCCGGCGTGGGTCACGGCGCCTCGGCCAGCCGGGCTGGCCGCACGGCCACGCCCTCGGGCTCGGTCCCGGCCAGCCAGTGGCCGATGCGCAGGGCCGGCTCGACGACCAGCGGCAGCCCGAACATCACCACCAGGGTGCCGACCCCGAGCTGCCCGCCCAGCGCGAACCCCAGCAGGACCAGCGTGCCGTCCAGCAGGAACCGGGCGGTCCGCGGTCGCATCGGGTAGCGGCGGTACAGGCCGACGAACAGCGCGTCCTGTGCTGAGGGCCCCAGCTCCGCGGTGACGTAGAAGCCGACGCCGAACCCGATCAGCAGCGTCCCCAGGACGAACTGGGCGACCGCCACCGGCAGGCTGGCCGGCACGGGCAGCACCTCGAGCACCACCCCGATCACCGGCCCCAGCCCGAGCGCGATCACGAAGGTGCCGACGCCGGGTGCCTGCCGCAGCCACGCCCACGCGAGCGCGAGCGCGACGAGGCTCTCCGTGACGACGATGACGGAGAACGACGCGCCGGTGGACGCGACCAGGCCGGTCTCGAGCACCTGCCACGACCCGACGCCGACGTTGGCCGCGACCGACAGCGCCACGCCGGCGCCGAGCATGGTGATCCCGACGAGGAACACCGCCCAGCGCCGCGGCGTGCCGAGGCGCGAGGGACGGTCCCGGGCGGGCGCCGGGGCGGTCGTCGTCGGCTCGCTCACGTGTCGAGCATGCGGGCGAGCGCCTCCGGCGACAGCGTCACCCACAGGGTGCGGCTGATCGCCAGCGTGCGGCCGTCGGCGTCGAGGATGGCCGACGCCCCGTGGTGCTTGCGGCCGTCGGGCGCGCCCGAGGGCCACCCGACGAGGACCAGCGGCTGGCCCACCGGGACCGGCTGCTGTTGGTCGACGGCCATGGCCGCCAGCACGGCCGGCTGGCCCGCCACGGCCCCGAAGAAGGTCGGGCAGTCCAGCGCCGCCCACACCTGTTCGACGGCCACCGTCCCGTCGCCGCGGTCGAGGTCGGTGGACGGCGTCCAGGGGGCCGCCACGAGGCCCGGCGCGTCGGGGTCGCCGCCATCGACGCGGCCAGTGAACAGGCGCAGCCCGTCGTCGCGGTCGGGACCGCAGCCCCAGCACGTCGGGAAGGGGTGCTCGGCGAAGCCGCGGTAGCGCGTCGCGGCGTCCTCGGCCTCCTCCGGTGACACGGCCCGGGGGACGGTGGCGAAGGCCTCGTCGGCCGGCACGCCCTCGCCCACCATCGTGTCGCCGTCCAGCAGCCGGACGACGCCGTCAGCTTCCTCGACACGCTGCAGGGGCGTGTCCAGGGGCGGCGGCACGCGCAGGGACACGGTCCGGTCACCATCGGCAGAGCCGGCCACCACGCCGCAGACGTAGCCGCCGTGCCCCGAGCGCGGCGGGCCGTTGAACCTCGAATCGATGGTGAGCGTCGGCATGGGGGACCTCGTGTCGCGAGCCGGGCACCCTATCCGTTCAGGCCACGGCGACCGGTGTGCCCAGCATGGTCCCCACCATCGCGTAGTGCAGGATGACCGCCGCCACCACGAGGGCGTGCCAGATCTCGTGGTAGCCGAACACGTGCGGGGCCGGATCGGGCCGCTGGCGGGCCACGATCACCGCACCGACGGTGTAGAGCAGGCCGCCACCGAGCATGAGCAGCAGCACCGTCCATCCCCGGTTGGCCAGCACCGCCGGGACGAACGGCACCGTCAGCCAGCCGAGCCCGAGGAAGAGGCCGTGCGCCAGCCCGCGGGGCGTGGGGAACGGCAGCCACTCCAGGACGATGCCGGCGAGCGCGACGGCCCACACCCCGTACAGCACCAGCGGCCGGTGCCAGCCGGTGAGCGCCAGCACCGACACCGCGGTCGCCGTGCCGGCGATGGCGAGGTAGATGCCGGTGAGGTCGAGGCGGAACAGCACCTCCGTGGTGTGCGGGCCCCACGTCCGCCAGTGCACCAGCGCGCTGGCCGCCAGCATCACGGCGATCGACGCGGCGAACACGGCGGCCGCCCAGCGGGCCTCGCCCGGCGGCGCCTGCAGCGTCAGCCACACGCCGGCGGGCACGGCGAGGACGGCGGCGACACGGTGCGACCAGCCGCGCAGCCGCGGCCGGACGTCGGCGGCCATCGCGCGGTCGGTGTGGTGGGAGCGTTCCAGGCGCATGGCGACCGAGGCTACGCGCCCTGACCGGGCCCACCGACCGGTAGCCTCGCGTCATCCTCGTGCGGCCCGTGTCGGTGGCCGACCTCCCGCCCCCCCACAACCCCCTGGTTATTGCCCCAATCCCCTACCCCACCCACCCCCTGCCGCCCCCCCCCCCACCCTAGCGAAAAAAAACCAACCCGACGCAGGCCAA
>CAZDIF010000038.1:8928-11782 GCA_964505365.1 uncultured Actinomycetota bacterium | reverse complement strand
ATGCGCCTGCACCTGGACCTGGACGACCACCGGGCGCTGGGGCGGGTGACCACGGCGGTGGGCGACCGTGGGGCGGCGGTGACGGCGGTGGACTTCGTCGACACGACCCGCGGCCACCAGGTGGTGGACGTGACGGTCAATGCCACCGATGGGGACCATGCGGACACGATCACCGCGGCGGTGGACGCGCTGGAGGGGGTGACGGTCCACCGGACCTCGGACCGGACCTTCCTGACCCACCTGCGGGGCAAGTTGGAGGTCCGCCCGACGGTGCCGTTGAAGACCCGTGACGACATGTCGATGGCCTACACGCCGGGGGTGGCGCGGGTGTGCCGGGCGCTGGCGGACAACCCGGCGGACGCGGCCCACCTCACCATCCGGGGCAACACGGTCGCGATCGTGACCGACGGGTCGGCGGTGCTGGGGCTGGGCGACATCGGCCCGATCGCCGCACTGCCGGTGATGGAGGGCAAGGCCGCCCTGTTCAAGGCATTCGCCGGGGTGGACGCGTGGCCGGTGTGCCTGGACACCCAGGACCCCGACGAGATCGTGCGCATCGTCGAGGCGCTGGCGCCGGTGTACGGCGGGGTGAACCTCGAGGACATCTCCGCACCCCGGTGCTTCGAGATCGAGGAGCGCCTGCGCGAGTCGCTGGACATCCCGGTGTTCCACGACGACCAGCACGGCACCGCGATCGTGGTGCTGGCCGCGCTGACCAACGCCCTGCGGCTGGTCGACAAGAAGATCGAGGACGTGCGCGTCACGCTGGTCGGTGCGGGTGCGGCGGGGGTGGCGATCACCAAGCTGCTGCAGCGCGAGCAGGTCGGCGACGTGCTGGTGTGCGACCGCAACGGGATCATCCACGACGGCGAGGCCCAGGCCGACCCGTCCAAGCAGTGGCTGGCCGGCAACACCAACCGGGACGGCCGCACCGGCGACCTGCTGGACGCGCTCGACGGCGCGGACGTGTTCATCGGCGTGTCCGGCCCGGACCTGTTCGACGCGTCCGAGCTGGCCCGCATGGCCGACGACGCGATCGTGTTCGCCCTGGCCAACCCCGACCCCGAGGTCGACCCCACCGGCGCGCTCGAGCACGCCGCCGTGGTGGCCACCGGCCGGTCCGACTACCCCAACCAGATCAACAACGTGCTGGCCTTCCCCGGCATCTTCCGCGGGGCGCTGGACGCCCGGGCCCGCCACATCACCGAGGACATGAAGGTCGCCGCCGCCAGGGCCATCGCCGACGTCGTCGGACCCGACGAACTGCACCCCTCCTACATCATCCCCAGCGTCTTCAACACCGACGTCGCCCCCGCCGTCGCCGAGGCCGTCCGCGCCACCGCCGAGGCCTCGTGACGTCGAGCGTGCAGCTGGGGTCACCGGGGTCAACCGAGCCGCACACCCGAACGGGTCAGGCGGGGATGCGTCGGAAGAGGGCGCGAGGGAGGGCACGCAGCGCGGCCATGGCACCCTGCATCGCCTGGGGGGCGTAGACGGTGTGGTCCCCGCGGTCGAGGCCGCGGACCACCTCGCGGGCGACGACCTGGGGCGTCGTGGCCAGGGGAGCCGGCTCCAGCCCGCGGGTCATCCGCGTGTGGACGAACCCGGGGCGGACCACCAGCACCTGGATCCCGGAAGGCGCCAGGCGGTCCCCGAGGCCCTGGGCGAACACGTCGAGTCCGGCCTTGGCCGACCCGTACACGTAGTTGCTGCGACGGCCCCGGAGCCCGGCGACCGACGACAGCACGACCAGCGCGCCGTGGCCCTGCCGCTCGAGGCGGGTCGCCACCGGCAGCAGCGTCGACAGTGCCGACACGTAGTCGACCGTCGCCACCTCCACGGCCGCGGCGGGGTCGTCCTCGGCGCGTTCCTGGTCGCCGAGCACCCCCCACGCGGCCACGACCACGTCGATGTCGCCGTAGCGGTCGAACGCCTCCTCGACGAGGTCGGCGTGCGTGTCGAGCGCCAGCGCATCGAAGGTCAGCGTGCCCGTGGTGGCGCCGTGCTGCCGCAGCCGCTCGCCGGCGTCGTCCAGTGCGGCGAGGTCGCGACCGGCGAGCACGACCGTCCGTGCACCACGGGCGCGGACCAGCGCCTCGGCGACCGCGAGGCCGATCTCGGAGGTCCCCCCGAGCAGCAGCACGGTCTGGATGCGTCCCAGGGCGTCCTTCACGATGGCTCCTCGTCGACGAGGTGGAGGCGGCGGGCGAGGTCCGACTGCAGCACGCCCGCCGGGTCGAGGCGGCGACGCACCCCCTGCCACTCGGACAGGCGCGGGTACATCGTCCGCAGCATGTCGGGGTCCAGCACGGCGTCCTTGGCGAGGTAGACGCGCCCGCCGGCGGCAGCGACCTCCTCGTCGAAGCCCCGCAGCACGCGCCGCAGGTGCGGCGGGCCGACGGCGAGGTCGACGGCGAGCGTCCACCCGGGCATCGGGAAGGACAGGGGGCCGGGGTTGGCGTCGCCGAACCGCTTGAGCACGACCATGGCGGACGGCAGGTGCTCGACGACCAGCGTCTCGAGCACGTGGCGCACCACGTCCTCGGCCCCGAACGGCACGACGAACTGGTACTGCAGGAACCCGCGTGGCCCGTACAGGCCGTTCCAGTCGTGGATCGCGTCCAGCGGGTGGAAGAACCCGGCCAGCGGCTGCAGTTCGCCGACCCGGTGCCGGGGCGCCCGCCGGTACCACGCCTCGTTGAACGCCCGGATCGTGGCGGGCCGGATCGCGCGCAGCGGCAGCGGAGGCAGGGTGCCGACCGCGTGGGGGTCGTAGTCGAGGGGGTCACCGGCGTCTGCCGGCACCTCGTCCGCGGTCGCGTGGTCGCCCCGGGTCAGGACGCCGCGGCCGAGC
>CAZDIF010000038.1:2572-8828 GCA_964505365.1 uncultured Actinomycetota bacterium | reverse complement strand
GCGAGGCTGCCGTCGCGGTGGTGGTTCTTGCCGTGCACGTCGGCGGCCAGCGCCCCGCCCAGGGTGACCTGCCGGGTCCCGGGGGTGACGGGAACGAACCACCCGCGGGGCACGACGTCCCGCAGCAGCTCGTCGAGGCAGACACCGGCGCCCACCGTGACGGTGCCTCCCTCCTCGTCCCAGCGCACCCGCGGCCCGTCGCCGGGCAGCCGCAGCACGTCCCCACCGGCATTCTGGGCCGCGTCGCCGTAGCTGCGTCCCCGGCCGCGCGCCAGCACCCCGCGGGCCGGCGGGCGGGCGAGCACGTCGGACACGGCGGCCTCGTCGACCAGGCGGCGCACCCGGGCGGTGCTCCACGTCGCGCGACCGAAGCCGGACAGCCGCTCGCGGACGGGATCAGCCGACATGGACGGCCGCCGCGAAGACGACGATCCAGATCAGCCCCAGCAGCTGCAGCACCCGATCGCGGAGCAGGATCTCCTCGGGCGCCTCACCGAGTCCGGCGTCGACGGCGGCCGCGTACCGGAACACGCCGAACGTGAACGGGGCGATCGACAGGGTCGCCCACGGGTCACCCCCGAACGCCTCGCTGGCGCGGGCCAGGGCCCAGGACACGTACCCGACGATCGTCACCGCGGCGGAGATGAACCGGATCTCGCGCAGCAGTTCGGTCGAGTAGCCGACCAGGGCGGCGCGGGTGCCGCCGGCCGCACCGTCCCCGCCCGCGGCACGGTGCTCGGCCGCCCGCTTGTTCGCGACGACGTACACGGACCCGAACCCGACGACGACGAGGAACCAGCGCGACATCGGGATCCCCCCGGCGACCGCACCGGCCATCGCCCGCAGCAGGAACCCGGCCGCGACGATGGCGATGTCCACCATCGTCACGTGCTTGAGCCAGGCGGAGTAGGCGGAGGTGAGCACGAGGTAGGTCAGCACGAACAGGGCCAGGGACAGGAGGCCGACCAGCACCGGCAGCACCACCGCGCCGACGGCCAGCGCGATGCCCAGGATCGTCGCGGTGCGCACCTCCACGTGGCCCGCCGCCACCGGACGGGCCCGCTTGGTCGGGTGCGCCGCGTCCGCCTCGCGGTCGGCGACGTCGTTGAGGGCGTACGTGCCGGCGGCGGCCATGGTGAACACGACGAAGGCGAGGACGGCCGCGCCGAGGTCCTGCGGGTCGGTGAGGCTGCCGGCCGCCAGCGGGGCGGCGAAGACGAGCAGGTTCTTCGCCCACTGCCGCGGGCGCAGCAGCGAGACCAACCCACGCAGGCGCGACGGGGTGCTCAGTGCGGGCTCGACGATGGACGGCTGGATCGTTTCGGACCTCCCGGGAGGGAGCAGCAGCCTAGGAACGCCACTGCTGCGGCGCCCGTGAACCATTGGCCGCTGGCCACAGGGGAAGTCGTACCTGTCCGGGCGCGGCGAGTCACGGTCGAACGGCCATGCCTGGGATCCGACGGGCCGTGGAGAATGGGGGCCCACACCGTCACGGGGACCGCCAGATGCAGAAGATGACACGGGAAGGCGCGAGACGCAAGCACAGCGATCGGTCGATCGCGGTCGTGCTGGCGGTCCTGGCGATCGCGACGCGCCTGCCGTTCCGGGCCGAGTTCCTCGTGAACTGGGACGCCGTGAACTTCGCCCTCGGGGTGGGAAACTTCAACCTCGCCACCCACCAGCCCCACCCGCCGGGCTACCTCGGTTGGGTCGCGATCAGCCGCGCGTTCACGAGCATCACGAGCGACCCGAACGCCGCAATGACGCTGCTCAGCGCCGTCGCCGGCGCCGTCGCCACCGCACTGGCCTTCCTCCTGGCCCGCCGCTACGCCAGCCGGCGTGCCTCGATCGTCGTCGCGCTGCTCTTCGCCACCGCACCGCTGGTCTGGTACTACAGCGTCGTCGCGCTCTCGTACATGACGACGGGCGCGATCGCGCTGGGGCTGCTCTACACGCTCGTGCTCGCCCTCCAGCGGCGCTCCTCCCGGCTGCTCGTGATCAGCGGGCTGCTGCTCGCCCTGATCGGTGCCCTGCGCCCGACCGACCAGGTCATGCTCGGCATCGCCTGGCTCGTGGTCGCGTGGACGTTCTCGTGGCGCACCCGGATCCGTGCGGCCGTCGTGATGGGCGTGGCGAGCCTGCTCTGGATCGTGCCCCTGCTGTGGCTCTCCGGCGGCATCGGCGCGTTCCGCGGCCAGTCGTCGGCCGTCGCCGGCCTGGCCGGCAGCCGCACCTGGATCTTCGGCGGCAACCTCGCGGGGATCGGCCAGAACCTCGGCATGGTCGGTGCGGGCATCCTGCTGGGCCTGTTCGGTGGGGTCGTGATCCTCGCGCTCGCCCGTGCCCGTGGCATCCGCCCGTACGCCGGGCTGCCGCACGACGAGCGCCGGCTGCTGCTCGCGTGGGTCTCGCCGCCCCTGTTCGTCTACCTCGCGCTCCACACGGGCCAGCTCGGGTACGTCCTCCTGCTGCTGCCCGTCGTCTACCTCGGCGTCGCCCGGGTGCTGCACCCCCTCGCCCAGGAGGTGGCCGACGTCGCGTCGCGTGCCACCTGGCGCCTGTCGTGGTCGGACCTGCGACGCCCGGCGGTGGTCGTCGGCTCGCTGCTGGCCGTGAACACCGCGGCGTTCCTCGTCCTGCCGCCGGCCGGCCTGCGCATGCTCGAGTACTCGGCCGCGGCGACCGCGGCGGACGACGAGGAGACCAGCCGGCCACCCTCGGTCGACCGCACCCGCCAGTACGACCTGCAGGCGAACGACGAGCACTGGCAGGCGCTGACCGCCCTGATCGAGCGGTACGACCCCACGGTCACGGCGATCCTCGCCGAGACCAGCAGCGCGGGCAGCTTTCGCCACCTGTCCTACTACGCCGAGGACCACCACCTGTACGGCATCGGGTGGGACCGCCGTGGCGACCTCGGGTACCTGTTCCACGCCCGCGACCGCGAGACCACCTACTCGGTGGCGCGGCTCGATGACGCCATCGACGAGCTGGTGCTGCCGACGCAGGTGCGCACCCTCATCGTGCCCGACGCCGCGCTGGTCGAGCGACTCGACCCCGACCTGGACGTCCAGCAGATCACGCTGGCGGACGACACGAACGTCGCGATCATCGAGCTCGCCGAGCCGTCCCTGCTGGCGTTCGACAACCCGGACCGCGACGGCGACGAGCTCGACAACGGCTTCCCGAGCATCGCCAGTTCGGACGAGCAGCAGAGCCAGATCCTCCTGCGTTCCGTCCGCGAGGAGCTGGAGCGCGACCCGACACCACCCCCCGCCGTCCTGCGGCGCTAACCGTCGGTCCCCAGCCGCACGGACGTGAGGCGCACCTGGCCGCGGGTGTCGATCGCCAGGCCCTCGACGATGTCGGCGGCGTACGCCTCGTTCCGGTGGACCCAGAGCGGAATGGTGTGCATGTCGTCGAGCAGCCGCTGCTCCGCGGCTCGCCAGTGCTCCACGGCCTCCTCCGTCGTGTCGGCCGCACGGGCGGCGTCCAGCTGCCGCTCGACCTCCTCGTCGCGGTATCCGTCGAGGTTGAACAGCCCGCCGACACCGTGCAGCTCCTGCAGGTAGGGCAGCGGCGAGGCGACGTCCATGGTCCAGCCGAGGGGGTACAGGCCCCGGACCCGGCGGTCCTGCAGGTGGGTGACCCACGCGGTGTGTGGGAGGGCGCGGACCCGGACCTGCTGGGCGTCGAGCTCCAGGTGGGTCCGCCACTGGTCGACGATGGCCTCGGCCCACGGGCCCTGGCCCGCGTCCAGGTCGACCCAGACCTCGATGCCGCGCTCGGGCAGCTGCAGGTCGGCGAACGCCCGACGGGCAGCCGCCGGGTCGAACCGGCAGGGCGACCCGCATCGATCGGTCGACACGGAGACCGCCGGCGGCACGAGGCCGCGGGCCGGCGTGGCCAGGCCGTCGAGCTGCTCGTCGATGATCGCCTCGCGGTCGATGGCGCGCGACAGCACCGGCGCCAGGTCGCGGAGCTCTGGTCGGTACGCCGGGACCACGAGCACGTCGAGCTGGTGCCCGTCCGAGGTGACGCGGCGGAACCGGCGTGCCGCTCCCCCGACGTCCGGGGGAATGGTCGTGACGACGTCGAGCTCGCCCTGCGTGAAGGCGTCCCAGGCGCTGCGGGCGTTCTCGTGGATGACCACCTCCACGCCGGCGGCGGCCGGCGGGGACGGGTGGTCGGCGTACGGCCGCAGCGAGATCCCCTCGTCGTGCCGCCACGGGCCCTCCATCCGGAAGGGCCCGCTGCCCACCGGCGCCTCGGTGAACGCATCCGGGTCCTCCAGCGCCGCGGGCGGCAGCGGCGCGAAGGCGATGTGGCCGAGCCGCCGCGGGAACAGGCGGTCCGGGGCGGACAGCTCGACCTGCAGGACCCGGTCGTCGAGCACGTCCACCCCGGCGAGCTCGTCGGCCTCCGGTTCGCAGCCGACCTCGGGGCAGTTGACCTCGTCGAAGCCGGCGATGGGTTCGAACAGGTGCGCCAGCGGCTGGGCGTTCGGGCCGTAGGCCGCGAGGTTCCAGGCATCGGCGACGCTCTGGGCGGTCACGGGCTGGCCGTCGTGGAAGGTCCAGCCCTCCTTGAGCTCGACCCGCCACGTCACGCCGTCGTCGCTGGTGATGTCGGACGCGAGCGCGCTCGTGCTGCGGGATCCCCACGCCGGCGACGCCCCGGGCCGGTCCACGTCGACCAGCGGCGAGTACAGGGCGGAGGTCACCTGCTGGCCGCAGGGCCCGTCCGCACCGGCGGGCAGCAGGCTGCGGGGCTCGCACCCCTGGATGCGGACCACCCCCTCGGGCCGGGGAACGGGGCTCGCGGTGCCCGTTGCCCCCGCACGTGGCGCGGTGGTCGTGGGGTCGGCCGCTGGCTGGTCGCCCCCGGTGCAGGCGACGAACAGCGTGGCCACGACGGCCACGGCCAGCGGTGCGCGTACGTTCGACATCCCCCACCACTGAACCGGACGAGGGCCACCTCGTGCTGACACTGCTGCTGCTCGCCGGGCCACTGGCCGCGACCGGGGCCCTGTTCCTCGTGCGCCGCCGCGACCCGGCCGGGCCGACACCACGGCTGGACCGGGTCGTCGCCGTGGTCCTCGTGGCGGTGTCCGTGCTCATGGTCACGGCGTGGCCGTCGAGCACCGTGCGGGCGTGGCTGGGCTACGTCGACCCGGACCAGTGCCTCGGCAAGAACCGGCCACCGCCCCCGCGCCAGGGCCCACCGGCCGGGATCGAGGCGCTCAAGGCCGACCTGCGGCTGCAGCGCCTGGACCCGGGGCCCCCGAGCTCGGTCGAGGTGACCGAGACCGTGCAGCTCGACCACGTCACCGGACCCGGCTCGTCGGGCCGGACCCTGGCCCGGTGGGGCGTGGGCGGCACGGACCTGGGGCACCCGTTCGTCCTCGACGGTCGCCTCGGCCTGGTCTTCGGGGACACGTTCGCCGTGCCCGAGCCCAGCGGGCCGTTCTGGCGCAGCAACACCCTCGGCTGGGTGGAGGACGTCGAGAGCGACCGCCTCGAGATCACCTCGATGGTCGAATCGCCCACCGGCAGCGCACGCGAGCTGCTCGGCTCCCTGAAGATCAACGGGTGGGAGCAGACGGTCATCCCCACCAACACGACCGTCGTCGACGGCGACGTCATCCTGCACTACATGTCCATCGCGTGCTGGGGCGGGCACGGCCGATGGGCGGTCCGCCACAGCGGCCTGGCCGTGTCGCGGGACGGCGGCCACACCTTCGAGCGGGTGCGCGGCGCCCGGTTCCCGGCGCACAGCGGGTTCGCCCAGGTGGCCTTCGTGCATGGCCACGACGGCTGGCTGTACGTGTTCGGGATCCCGGAGGGCCGCGACGGCCCCGCCCGGCTCGCCCGCGTACGGCCCGACCTCGTGCTGGACCGGACGGCCTGGCGCTTCTGGGACGGCGACGACTGGGTCTCCGGCCTCGACGACGCCGCGCAGGTGGTCGCCCCGCCGGTGGGTGAGCTGTCGGTGGCCTGGAGCCCCTACATCGAGCAGTGGCTGATGATGTACCTCGACGAACTGCGCGGGGGCATCGTGGTGCGCACCGCCGACGAGCTGACCGGGCCGTGGAGCCGCGCGCGGCTGGTCGTGTCGTCGCTGGAGGTACCGACGCTGTATGCCCCGTTCCTGCTGCCGGGCAGCCTGGACGGCCCGGAGGTCCGCTACACGATGTCGCGGTTCGACATCTACAACGTGGTCCTGATGCGCAGCCGGCTGGAGCCCGTGCCGGACC
>CAZDIF010000038.1:0-2472 GCA_964505365.1 uncultured Actinomycetota bacterium | reverse complement strand
ACGCCGTGGAGGTGGCAGGCGACCTGCCGACCGGCGACCCACTGGGCGGCCGGCTCGACGCGCGGGCCGAAGCGCACCACGACATCGTGCCCGTCGGCCTCCACCGACGAGATGCCGAGGTGGACCGGGGTGGGCAGCGTCGGCGCAACCTCGGCGATCCACCGCCGCATCTCGTCGACATCGCCCTCGGGGAAGCGGACCTCGTCGACGTCGACCAGGGCGAGCCCGAGGTCGCCGCCGACCATCTCGACCTCCCGCTCCATCGTGTCGGTGTCGACGCTGGTCCAGTGCTCCTCCATCGCGCGGACGAGGTCGATGCCCTCCCACCCACACGGCTCGAACGCCTTCGGGCAGCGGGGGTGGAAGCGGCAGCCGGCCGGAGGGACGAGCGCGTCGGGGATCTCGCCGTGGGGCAGCATCCGGTCACGCCCGCGGCGGCCCGGGTCGGGCAGCGGGATCGCCCCGAGCAGCGAGTCGGTGTACGGGTGCTGCGGGTCGTCGTAGAGATCGTGCGCGTCGCCCCACTCCACCATCTGGCCGAGGTAGAGGATCGCCAGCCGGTCGCACACGAACCGGCCCGAGGCCAGGTCGTGCGTGATGTAGAGGTAGGTCAGCCCCATGTCGTCCTTGAGGTCCATCATCAGCTGCAGGACCTTGGCGCGCACCGACATGTCCAGCGCGGCGACGGGTTCGTCGGCCACGATCAGCTCGGGCTGGGTGATGAGCGCCCGGGCGATGACCACGCGCTGCTTCTGCCCGCCGGACAGGTCCTCTGGATACACGTCGAGGAAACGCTCGGCGGGGACGAGGCCGCACCGCTCGAGCATCGCCACGACCTCGCGCCGCGCCTCGGCTCGCGAGGAGACCAACCCGTGGATCCGCAGCGGGTGGCCGACGCCCTGTCCGACCGTCATGGCGGGGTTCAGCGACGCGTTGGGGTCCTGGAAGACCATCGCCATCTCGCGCCGCAGCGGCCGGAAGCCCTTCTCGGGCCGGCCCACCAGCTCCTGGCCCTTCCAGCGCACGGAGCCGAACGTCGCCGGGACCAGCCCGAGGATCGTTCGCCCCAGCGACGTCTTGCCCGAGCCGGACTCGCCGACGAGGCCGAAGATCTCCCCACGGCGCACGTCGAACGAGACGCCATCCACCGCACGCACGGTCGCGCCGGAGGACAGCAGCCCGGCGCCCACCTGGAAGTGGGTGTGCAGGTCGCGGATCTGCAGGATCGCGTCGTCGGCTCCGGTCCCGGGTGCACCAGCCGTCACGGGTGCACCTCCTCGACCGGGGCGACGGCCTCGTCGAGCAGGCAGGCGACCCGGTGCCGGCTGGTCGCCTCGAACAGCGGCGGGTCGATGGTGTGGCAGTCGTCGAAGACGAACGGGCAGCGGGGCGCGAACCGGCAGCCGCGCGGCGGATCCACCAGGTCCGGGGGCGCTCCCTCGATGGAGATGAGCTCGGTCGTGTCGAGGCTGATGACCGACCCGAGCAACCCCTGCGTGTACGGGTGGCGCGGGTGGCGGAAGACCTCTTCGACGGGACCCACCTCGACGATCCGCCCGGCGTACATGACCGCGACCCGGTCGCAGGTCTCGGCGACGATGCCGAGGTTGTGGGTGATGAGGATCAGGCCGAGCGCCTGCTCGTGGCGGAGGCCGTCCAGCAGGTCCAGGATCTGCGCCTCGACGATGACGTCGAGCGCGGTGGTGGGCTCGTCCGCCACGATCACGAGCGGCTCCATCACGATGCCGAGCGCGATCATGATGCGCTGGCGCATCCCGCCCGAGAACTGGTGCGGGTAGTCGTCGACGCGGGTCGGCGGGATGCCGACGTGGCGGAGCGCCTCCTGGCCGAGCCGTCGGGCCTCCTCGCGCGACACGTCCGGCCGGTGGACCCGGATGGTCTCGACGAATTGGGACGACACCCGCATGAGCGGGTCGAGGCGCGTCATCGGTTCCTGGAAGATCAGGGCGAGGTCCTCGCCGCGAGCCCGCCGGACCGTCGAGGCGCTGGCACCGACGAGCTCGTCGCCGGCCAGTTCGACGGAGCCGTGCACGAGCCCGCCGGTGGGCAGCAGCTGCATCAGCCCACGCCCCAGCGACGACTTGCCGCAGCCGGACTCGCCGACGATGCCGAGGCTCTCGCCCGCCCGCAGGTCGAGGTCGACGCCGTCGACGGCGTGCAGGTCGCCCCGGGGCGTGGCGTAGCTGACCCGCAGGTTGCGGGCCCGGAGCACCGTGTCGCCGGTGCGCACGGCCCTCCGGCCGCGGCGGGCGGTGGACTCGTCCGTCGTCTGCCTCACGCGGACCCTCCGGCGGTCGCGGCCTCGCGTTCGGTGTGCTCGTCGGCGTCGTCGGCCTGTCCACCGTCATCACGGCGGAACAGCCGGCGACGTCGCCGGTAGCCCCGGACGCGCAGCAGCGGGTTGACGATGTCGTTGAGGCCCTCGCCGACCAGGGTCAGCCCGGCCACGAG
>CAZDIF010000037.1:0-12007 GCA_964505365.1 uncultured Actinomycetota bacterium | reverse complement strand
GCTGGTCGCCGCCAGCCCCGCGAACGAACAGCAGGTGCGGGCCCCGGCGCCGGACGTCGACCCGGTCGAGCAGCTGGCCGACGAGGCCGCCCCGGCGGCATCGGGGTTCACGGTGTTCAAGCTGCCGACCCCCCAGCCGGCGTGTGGTGGACTGGCCTTCGGGGTCACGGCGAACCCGTACTTCTCCCGGGACGACTGCGGGTTCGTCGACTTCAACGTGACCGGGTCGGGCGCCACGCCCCAGGTGATCATCTCCGGACCGGACGGCACGGTCGTGGAGGAGCAGACGGCGCGGCGGAACGTGGACGACACCGCCTGGCGCTTCGACGTGGCCCCCACCGCCGACTGGCCCGCTGGCGAGTTCGTCGCCGAGGTGACGCTCGACGGGACCCCGGCCGGCAGCACGGCCTTCCTCGTGAACGGCCTGGGCGCCGACGTGAGCGTCGCGGCCCCCGACGGGTCGGCGTACGCGGCCGGTGACGAGCTGGTTGTCTCCGGGCGCACGTACGAGCTGGACGCCACCTCGGACGCCCTCGGTGCCCAGCAGACCGATGTCCCCGCCACGTTCGTGCTGCAGGTCGCCATGCCCGACGGCACGGTCGTCGGGGCGACCGACCCCGTGACCGCGGCCGCCGATGGCACGTTCTCTGCCACGGTGCCCGGCAGCCTCACCGAGGACGTGGCGGTCCCGGCCGGCACGTCGATCCAGGTGGCCGTCCGGGCCGCCGACGCCACCTACGAGGACCCCGTGACGGGCTCGTGGGCCGCAGCCGTCGCGGCCACCGGTGACGCGACGTTCGCGGCGCCGGCCGACACGCTGGCGCTCGACCACCGGTTCGCATCCTCGACCGGGTGGGTCAAGCCCGGGGACAGCTACCCGTCGCGGGTCGTGGTCCGCAACGCCACGGGTGCGGCCGTCACGGAGGCCTCGGTGACGGTCACCGCGCCGTCGGGGACCGCGTTCACCTCGGCCGAGGACCTGACCGGCACCGGCACCGTCGAGGTGACCCCGGACACCATCACCTGGACGATCCCGCAGGTGCCCGCCGGTGCCGCGACCGCCCCGACCGAGCTGCCGCTGGTGATCGTGTCGAAGGCGGCGACCACCGACGCCGACCCGCGGGTGGTCTGGAAGGACCTGTCAGCGGCCGCCACGCTCTCGGTTGCCGGGGTCGAGGTGGCCACCGTCAGCAGCCACGGGCCCAAGGTCATCCCGCCCGACGGCGGGTACGAGACCGCCCGGTACGGCGACAAGCCGTTCCCGATCGTGCCGGTGGAGTACGTCGATCGGTCGCGGCAGTCGTTCAGCACCGCCGAGGGCCTCGACCGGGCCGTCAACGCGGCGGACTTCCCCGGCTCGACCTTCAACCTGTACCAGGAGATGTCCTACGGGCAGCTGTTCCCGCAGGGCGCCATCCCGTCGGCCGGGATCGGCCGCGCCGGGTTCGACTACGAGCCCGGGTTCGACTTCACCGACCCCGAGGTCGGCACCAACCGCGACTGCCGCGGATTCACGTTCGGGCAGGACGGGGTGGAGGAGGAGGCCACCGGCTCGCCCGTGTACCCGGACCGGATCGTGGACGGCTGGTACCAGCTGCCGGGCACCACCGAGTACTACGGCGGCGACTTCCCGGCGTTCGCGCTCGGCGTGGTCGGCACGATCGACTCCGCCTGCGGCCAGCTGGGCAAGGGCGTGTACGACGCCGCCCAGATCGCCGACCCGGAGATCGACTACGACCAGTTCGACTCCGACAAGGACGGTGTCGTCGACTTCTTCATGCTGGTGTTCAACGGCTGTGGCGGCAACGGCGCCTCCCAGGTGCCGAGCCTGTGCCCCTACGGGCCCGAGCCATACGACAACATCTGGCCGCACAGCTCCAGCCTCGAGATGCAGTACACCGATCCCGCCACGGGGCTGCGCGGGTACGTCTCCGACGACCAGCTCACCAGCCACACCGGCGTGCCGCAGTGCTGGGTCGACGAGCAGTACCTCACCTTCGACGACTGCGCCGCCAACGGCGGGACCGGGCGAGACGACCTGCCCACCCACGTGCGGGTCGGCCCGTACAACGTCAACCCGGAGACCGCGATCCAGTCGGCCAGCGTGATCTCACACGAGTACGGCCACCACCTGGGCCTGCCGGACTTCTACTCCAGCTACGACGCCTACGGTGACTTCAACCTGATGGCCGCGGACTACTCCCAGCACATGACGGTCTTCAGCAAGCAGGAGCTCGGGTGGGTGGTCCCCGAGCCAATCCAGCCGAACGAGACCGTCGACGTCACTGACTGGTCGGAGATCAAGGACGACACCGGCCAGATCCACTGGCAGAGGCCGGACGGCACGGACTACACGCTGTCGAGCGCCAACGGCGACCAGAACATCCACAACGGACAGGCCTACCGGGCAGGCCTGAAGCCGCGGATCCTGCTGGACGCCGCGTCCCGCCCCGAGGGCGACGAGCACGTCTGGTACTCCGGCCGGGGCAACGACTTCGGCTGTTCCCCCACAGGCGCGCACAACCTCGACGTGTACCTGCCGGAGTTGGGCAACGAGGACTTCGTTCCTGCCGGCTCCACGGTCACGCTGGAGTTCTCCTCCAGCTGGGACATCGAGTGGGACTGGGACTACGGCTTCCTGCTGACCAGCCCCGACGGTGCGAACTTCACGTCGCAGCCGTCGGAGCAGGGGTACACGACCTCGAACGTGTTCAACCCGAACAGCCAACAGTGCTTCACGGAGACCGACAACGGGCTGACCGGGACCTCGACGGCCTACCAGCAGGGGGAGCCGTTCGTCACCGCGGCGCGGAACCCGGCAGAGCCGGAGTACACCGTCGAGGACGACCCGTTCCTCACGGACACCTACGACATCTCCGAGCTCGTCGGGACCCAGACGCCGCTGGTCCGGTTCTCGTACTTCACCGACGCCGCGTTCGACCGACCCGGCTGGTTCGTGGACAACATCCGGGTGACGGCCACGACGCCGGAGGGCGAGGTCATCGAGGTGTACACCTCGGACTTCGAGGCGGACGACGCGACCGCGGACAAGGACCACCTGTTCCCCGGTGGTTGTGCCGGCGACCTCCGCGTGGCGGCGGCATGCACCGACGGGTGGATGCGGATCGCCGCGGGTGGGGAGGCGGCCATGGACCACGCCTACTACCTGGAACTGCGTGACCAGACCGGCTTCGACTACGACGGCCACGGCCAGTCCGACCGCGGGGACACGTCGTGGGAGCCCGGGCTGCTGATCGAGTACACCGACGAGGCCCACGGGTACGGCAACAACGGTGTCCCACTCCCGCCGGCGCAGCACTACCTCGACTCACAACCGATTCCTGGCGAGGACTGCGAGATCGAGAGTCCGCTCGTCGTCCCGGCGCCCGAGCTCAACTGTGCCGACGCGTCCTTCACCGACGTCGATGGCGACAACCGGTTCCAGGACGTCGGGTGGGTCGACAACTTCGAGGACCCCTCGAGCGAGGACGGATTCTGGCACTTCGACTACGGCTGCCTCACCGCCGACGTCCTCGGGATGGAGGGCGAGGACATCGGTCCCGCGCCGACGGCCGACGACCCGCTGCCGCAGAACCTCACGGCGGACGTGACGTTGACCGGCGATGCGGGCTGCCAGCCCTTCACCTACGGCCGCACGGCCGACGGCGAGGACCCGGCGGAGAACACCCCGCCGGAGGCGGTGGCCACGGCCAGCCCGACCGAGGCGACGGTCGGCGAGACCGTGACCTTCGATGGCAGCAGCTCGACCGACACCGAGGACCCCGAGGGCCTGCAGTACGACTGGGACCTCGGCGACGGCACGAAGGCTACGGGCGTGACCGTCGAGCACGCCTACGATGAGGCCGACACGTACGAGGCGACCCTGACCGTCACCGACCCCGACGGCGCCACCGGCACGGACACCGTCACGGTGACGGTCACCGAGGACGAGCCGTCCGAACCGGTCCGGATCGAGTGCGACGACCCCGCGGTCGAGCGCAGCGACGGCTGGACGGACGAGGCGTCCGAGGACGCCACCGACGGCCGCTACTGCCAGGGCAAGGGCCCACGTGGGCCCAACGCCGGCGACCACCTCGAGGTGGCATTCACCGGGACCTCCATCACCCTGGAGCACGGCGTCGCCCCGAACGGCAGCACCGCCACGGTGACGATCGACGGCGAGCCCGCCGGCACGGTGTCGTTCCACGGCGACGGCGAGGGCAACGACCCGACGTTCGGCCACGAGGTCACGTTCGACGACCTCGACGAGGGTGACCACACCTTCCGCCTGGAGGTCACCGGGGCGGACGGGCGCCAGCGCTTCGCCTACGTCGACAGCCTCGTCGCCGACGGCTTTGCCTCCACCGGGTCGTCCACGTCGGATGGCGACGAGGCCGAGGCCGCCGGCAGGACCGCACCGGCTCGCGCGGCCGGTACCGGCAGCCCGGCGGGCACGACGGCCCTGGCGGTCCTCCTGGTCGCCCTGACCATGGCCCTGCACCTGCGCCGCTTCGCCGCCGGCCCCCGCTGACCCACCACACCCGCCAGCCGGACGAGGTGTGCACCGTTTGCGAACAAACCCCTGGGCCGCGGTGCACACCTCGACCGACGCCACCAGGTGTGCACCGTTTGCGAAGTGAACCCCGGGGGTCTGGTGCACACCTCGGGGTTCGCGCGGCGCGGTGGACCCGATCGGATTCGAACCGACGACATCCGCCTTGCAAAGACGGCGCTCTGCCAACTGAGCTACGGGCCCGTGGGGGCGACAGGGTATGCACCCCGGCAACCGGCACGGCACGCGGTGGTCGTGGCAGACTGCCGGTCCGTCGGAGGGATGTTCGTGAGTGAGCCGCAGCACCCGAACCGCGGCGCGATGGACGCCATGTTCCGGGACGACGCCTTCGCGGGTCGGCTTGGGCTGGAGCTCGCCGACTGGGGCTGTGGCTGGGCCGACGTGGCGTTCGTGCCGACCGAGCTCCACCGCAACTTCATGTCGCTGATCCACGGCGGCGCGATCTTCGCCGCGGGCGACGTGGCGTTCTCCGTCGCCTGCAACTCGTGGGGGCGGCACGCGGTGGCGCTGTCGGTCGACGTCCAGTTCCTCAGCGCCCCGCCCGCGCGGACCGGGCTGGTGGCGCAGGCCCGCGAACGCTCCCGCACCCGGCGCACCGGCGCCTACCTCATCGAGGTGCTGGCCGAGGACACGCTCGTGGCCAGCCTGCACGCGATGGCCCACCGCCGGTCCGTGTGGCACCTCGGCGAGGATGCCTGGCCCGACGACTGGCGCGCCGCGTACTGACCACCGGCGGCCCCGTGGCCCCCTGCCCACGGGTACCGTGGCGGTGCCGCCGAGTGACGGTCCCGTCGACGTGATCCTCCTGCTGCTCCTGCTGGTCCCCGTGGCCATCGTCGTGGGGATCTCCTTCGGCTGGAAGTTCGTGCTGGCGCCGCTGCTGGGGCTCCTGATCTTCCGGTGGGCGACCGCCACCCTGCGCTCGATGGTCGACGACGGCCGGGCCCGGGTCGAGGCCGACCAGCAGCAGCCCCGGCCGGTGACCGCCGACGAGCGCGTCCTCTACTGGTGCGAGGAGTGCGGCACCGAGCTGCTCCTGGTCGTCCGCGGGTCCGGCACGGCCCCGCGGCACTGCGCGGCCCGCATGCACGAGCGAGCGGAGCTGCTCAGCAACTGACCGTCTGTCCACAGTGCTTGCCGCAGCATCCACGTCGTACACGGCTGTTCCACAGGGGTTTCCCACACTGTCCGCAGGTTTTCCACAGGTTCCGGCGGTCGGGCGGGACCACGGGCCCCCGAATCCCATCGGTTTTCCACAGATTGGGGATGGGTTGGGGAGAACTGACAGCCGTGTGTTTCGCCTCGAGCAAGCGGTCACGTGGGTGTGAGCCGCGTCCGTCAGCGCCACCGGGTCAGGAACCCGAACCCGCCGATCAGCAGCGCGAACCCGATCGCCAGGGACCAGTTCGAGCCCAGGACCGGCCAGTTGGAGGTGAGGCGCTGCAGGGGGACGACGAGGTAGCCCGCGAGGATCACGATCAGACCGCCGACCAGCAGCGACGCGCCGGCGACGGGCACCCAGCCGGGACTCGGCTCGGGGTTCCGCGGCGGCGGGGCGTTGCGGGTCGGGCGCTTGCGGACCTTGCCCTTGCGGCGGTGCTTGGACTCGGGCACGTCGACGACCTCGTGCGGCAGGGGTGGCGGGACCGGCAGCCTACCGACGGGCGGGCTCACCTCGCGGCGGTAGGCTCACGGACGGGTCGAGCACGAGGGGACCGGGTTGACCTCCGTTCACACGAGGCGACGAGCGTGGTCGGGGCACACGCCACCGCGACCACCGGCCGTGCGCGCGCTGCGTGCCGTCGGGTGGGTGTTCGTGGCCGGCGGGGTGCTGACGCTGCTGTACGTCGTCTACCTGCTGTTCTTCACCAACCTGACGACCGACCGCGCCCAGCAGCAGTTGTTGGACCAGTGGGAGCTCGAGGTCGGTGCGCTGCCCGGCGAGCCTGCGCAGTCCGAATCGACCAGTCCCGAGCCGGTCGACCCCGGCGACGCGTACGCGGCGATGTGGTTCGAGCGCGACGGTGAACGCATCGTCCACGACGACGTCCTGTACGTCGTCGAGGGCGTGGACCTCAGCGACCTGCGCAACGGCCCCGGCCACTATCCGGGCACTGTCGCCCCCGGTGGCGACGGGAACCTCGCGGTCTCGGGCCACCGCACCACCTACGGCGCGCCCTTCTACCACCTCGACCAGCTCCAGCCGGGCGATGAGGTGCACGTCGTCGACCGGGACAACCGCGAGTGGGTCTACGTGGTCCGCGAGCAGCGCATCGTGGCACCGACCGACGTGTGGGTGGTCGAGGACGACCCGCTCGGTGACGGCCAGCCGCTGCTGACGCTGACCACCTGCCATCCGCGCTTCTCGGCGGCACAGCGACTGATCGTCTTCGCTGAGCTCGAGGGCGAACCGCGCGGCGGCGAGGAGGCCGCATGAGTGAGCAGGAGGAGGTACCACCCGAGGGCACCGCACGCGGCCCCGCCTTCTGGGCGACGCTGGTCGTCGTCGGCCTCGCCCTGCTGGTGGTCCTGTTCACCGTCGTGTTCCCGTGGGTCGAGCGCTCCCTGTCCAGCCCCACCATCGGGTGACGTGGCCCGTCAGCCGGTCCGGTCCACGAACCACTGCAGCAGGCCGGCCAGCGTCTCGCGCGCGGGGACGTCCGGGAGGTCGGCCAGAGCCGTCCGGGCGGCGGAGACCTCGGCCTCGATGCGCTGCTCGACGGCAGCGCGCGCGCCGCTGTCCTCCAGCAGGCCCCGCAGCGTGGCGGCCTGCTCCTCGGTGAGGTCGTCGGCGCCGAGCCGGTCGGCCAGCACGGCGCGCCCGTCGTCGTCCAGCCGCGCCCACGCCTCGGCGACCAGCAGCGTGCGCTTGCCCTCGGCCAGGTCACCCGCGGCCGACTTGCCCGTCGTGGCCTCCGCTCCGAAGACGCCCAGCAGGTCGTCGCGCAGCTGGAAGGCCCGCCCGAGCGGCTCGCCGACCGCCCCGAGCCCGTCCAGCAGCGCGTCGTCCGCGCCGGCCAGCACCGCGCCGAGCTGCAGCGGGCGGGTCACCGAGTAGCGGCCCGACTTCAGCGTGGCCACCTGCAGGGCCAGGTCGGGGTCGGTGGAGCGGGTCGCCGCGGCGTGGACGTCGAGCGCCTGGCCGCCCATGACCTCCTCGCGCAGCAGCCCGAAGGTCGCCAGCCCGGCCAGCAGCCGGTCCGGCGCGACGTGGCACCGCAGCAGCGCCTGGTCGGCGTGGACGAACGCGAGGTCGCCGAGGAGGATCGCGACCGCCTCGCCGTGGCGCGTCGGGTCGCCGGCGCCCCCACCGGTGCGGTGCTCGTCCGCGAAGCGGGTGTGGGTCGTGGTGGCCCCGCGCCGGGTCGGGGCGTCGTCGATGACGTCGTCGTGCAGCAGCGCACAGGTGTGCAGCAGCTCGACGGCCACCCCGGCGGGCACGACCGCGCCCGCGTCGCCGCCGGCCAGCTCGTGCCCGACCAGCAGCAGCACGGGCCGCAGCCGCTTGCCACCCCGCAGCACCACGTCGCGCAGCTCGTCGGCCAGCGGCTGCAGGGCAGGGTGCAGGGCGGCCAGCCGCGGCAGGGCCTCGTCCAGGAACGTCGCGAGGCCAGCCTCCACGCGGGCGGCGTGGGCACCGACGGCCGGCGGCAGGCCGGGTGTGGGCGGAGAGGGCCTGGCGTCGGGCATCGTGCTCGTCCGGTCCGGTGGGCGGGGCCACGACGGTAGACCGTGGCTGGCGGGTGGGCGGTTCGCGATCCCCGGCCTCGTGGGCAACACTGTGCGCACCCGAAGGAGCACCCGTGCCCGACGCCGCGTCGATCCTGATCGTCGACAACTACGACTCGTTCACCTGGAACCTGGCCCAGGAGCTGGGCGAGCTGGGTGCGCAGGTCGAGGTGGTCCGCAACGACGCGTTCACGGTGGCGGACCTGCAGGCCGACCCGCCGGACGGGATCGTCATCAGCCCCGGTCCCGGCACGCCCGACGACGCCGGCCTGTCGATGGACGTCGTGCGCGCCGTCGCCGGCCGGGTGCCGCTGCTCGGTGTCTGCCTCGGCCACCAGTGCATCGGGCAGGTCTACGGGGGACGGATCGTCCAGGCCCCGGAGCTCGTCCACGGCAAGACCAGCCTCATCTACCACCGGCGCGGCGGGGTGCTGGCCGACCTGCCGGTGCCGTTCGAGGCGACGCGCTACCACTCCCTGGTCGTCGACCGCGACTCGATGCCGGCCGAGCTGCAGGTGACCGCCGAGACCTCCGACGGCCTGGTGATGGGGCTGCGGCACCGCGAGCTGGCGCTCGAGGGCGTGCAGTTCCACCCCGAGTCGATCCTCACCTCCGCCGGCATGCAGCTGCTCGGCAACTTCCTCGCCGCCGTCCGGCGGGCCACCACGGCCGCGCCCGCCTGACCACGGCACGTCCCGGTCAGCCGGCGCGCAGGGCCTCGAGCGCGTCCTCGACCGTGGCCACGCCGACGACCTCGACCCGGCCGTCGGCGGCGCGGCGGGCGGCCGCCGCCTGACTCGCCGGCACCAGCATGAGGTCGGCGCCGACCGCGATCGCACTGAGCGTCTTCTCGGGGATCGCGCCGATGCGGCCGACGGACCCGTCACCCTCGACCGTGCCCGTGCCCACGACGACCCGGCCGCCGAGCAGGTCCTCCTCCGCGACGAGGTCGTGGACGGTCAGCGCGACCATCAGGCCGGCCGACGGTCCGCCGATCCCGCGCTGGTCGGCCAGCTCCACGTCGACGGGAAGGTCGACGTCCTCCTCGAGGGTCTGCAGGGTGATGCCGAGGCCCGGGCGGTCCAGCCCGCGGACGTCGCCGGCGACCACCTCCACCTCGACGGTGCGTCCGTCCCGCGTGAGCTCGAGGGACACGGTCTCGCCCTCGCGGATGCCGCGGCTGACCTCGACCAGCTCCTCGGCCGTCGCCACGGGGGTGCCCTCGAACGACCGGACGATGTCGCCGGCCTGCAGTCGGCCGTCGGACGGCCCGCCCGGCACGACCGCGACGACCTGGGCGGCGGTGTCGAGGTCGACGTCGAACCCGGCCGTGCGCAGCCCCACGGCGGCCGCGACGCGGAAGGCCCGCCGGAACTCCTCCTGCTGCAGTTCCACGTAGACCCGCTGGTCCACCGTGGGCGGCACGAAGCGGTCCCGCCGACCCAGGGTGCGGTCGTCGTCGACCATCGCCCGGACCACCTCGACGATCGACGGCTGGTCGATGTGCGCGGTCAGCAGCGACAGCGTCCCGTTGAGCTCGGTGGTCGGGGCGTCCACCTCGACCAACGGGGCGACCTCGACGGCGCCGCCGGGGGCGGACTCGGACAGTGGCATCGGCACGAGGAACGCCCCCAGGCCGACGACGACGACCGACAGCAGGAACACGCCGACGCGGGCGAGGCGGCCCGAGAACCGCCGGCTCACGCGGGCGCCTCGTCGGCCAGCGCGATGCCCTGCTGGTACTCGGTGGACGCGCCCCGCAGGAGGAACAGGCCGATGGCCCCGATCCACAGGGCCGCGAACCACTGGCCCCGTGGCGGCAGGCCGAACCACACCGCCGCCCCGACCAGCGCCGCGGCCACGAGCTGCCCGGCGCGGGCCGCCAGCAGCATCGCCCGGGCCCGGTCGCCGGTGACGCGCCACAGCACCGCCCGCAGGACCCGGCCGCCGTCCAGCGGTGCGCCCGGCACGATGTTGAACAGCGCCAGGCCGAGGTTGAGCCAGCCCAGCAGCCCCGCGACCGCCGCCGGCCCGTCGAGGGCGGGCAGGTACCAGTCGAGCGCGGCGGCGACCAGCCCGAACACGCTGGCCAGCACCAGCGAGACCCACGGGCCGACGGCCGCGATCGTGAACTCCTCCCGGGGGCGGGTCAGGCGCAGGTCCATCTCCGTCACGCCACCGAACAGGAAGAGCGTGATGCCGTGGACCGTCAGGCCGCGGTGGCGGGCCTCCAGTGCGTGCCCCAGCTCGTGGGCGAGCACCGACCCGAAGAACCCGATCGTGCCGGCCACGGCCATGGCGAGTGCGACGGTCGCGGGACGGTCGCCGACCGAGTAGCGCACGTGCAGGCTCCACACCACGAACACGGCGACGAGCAGCCACGTCGGGTCGAGGCGCACGTCGACCCCACGAAGCCGCGTGACGCGCACCGCACGGGGAAACATGCCCGAACGGTAACCCGGGGCAAGGGGCCCGCCGCACGCCGGTTGCACCATCGTCCATGATTTGCACGACGTCGCGGCCGGCAACTCGTTACGGTCGTCCCATGGAGCTGGACGACAACACCTTCCGACGCCTGCTCGACCTCACGGATCCCATCGGGGTCCTCACGGTGACCACGGGGTTCGTCCCGGGGACCACGGACGACCAGGCCGCCCGCATCGCCCTGCACAACCGGTTGAAGGACACGCTCGCCGACCTCGAGCGGCGTGACGACGACCGGGCCCATGCGCTCGAGAAGGCCATGGCCGACCTGGGCGACGACCTCGACGGACTCTTCACCCCGCGCCAGACGGGACGCGGCCGCGCCCTGGTCGTGCCCCTGTCCAACGGGCAGCGCTTCCACATCAACGTGCAGGTCCCGTTCGAAGACCGCGTGATCGTCGACGACCGGGCGTACGTCCGCCCGTTCGTCGCCGCCATCGACGAGGGACGCCCCGCCGGGATCGTCGTCGCGACCGGGTCCGGCGCCCGCCTGTTGGAGTGGACGCTGGCGGGCACCCGCGAGCTGGCGACCCTCGACTTCGAGCTGACGGACGCCCAGCTGGCCGACTTCCACAGTGGACCGGCGGCTGCCAACCCCGCCCGTGGGCAGACGAGCGCCAGCCACCGCGAGGCCTTCGAGGACCGCGTCGAGGGCAACCGCCACCGCTTCCTCAAGGAGGTGGCCGCGACCGTGGCCGGGATGGCGCGCGAGCACCGCTGGGACCGCATCGTCGTGGCGGGCTCCAGCCGCATCCGCGAGGAGCTCGTCGAGCTGGCGGCCGACGACCACATCGACATGGTCGAGGCGGGCGACGCCGCGTGGGAGGACTTCAGCCCGGGCCGCATCGCCCGCGAGGCGTGGCCGCCCCTGCGGTCGCTGCACCTGCGGCGCGAGCAGAGCCTCGTCGGCGAGGTCCAGGAGACGGCCCGGTCCGGCGGGCCGGCCGCGCTCGGTCCCCGGCGCGTGTGCGACGCCGCCACGATCGGGCGGGTGGCCCACCTGCTGTTCACCAGTGATGCGGACCTGTCCGGCTACATCGGTCCCGACGGCTCCCTGCACGCCGACGTCAGCGGCCACGCGGCCCAGTCCAACATGCAGCTGACCCGCGAGCCGCACCTCGTCGAACGGCTGGTCGAGCGCGTCCTGTCCATGGGCGGGCGCGTCACCCGGATCGACGGCGAGGGCCCCACCACCGTGCTGCGGACCAGCCAGGGCGTCGC
>CAZDIF010000036.1:0-12069 GCA_964505365.1 uncultured Actinomycetota bacterium | reverse complement strand
AGCCCATGGAGGCTCCGGAGCGGCGCCAGCAACTCACGTTGACGGGCCACGCCGGCGACATTATTCGCCGCTGGCTGTCCCATGCCGTGAGGTTGTCGACGGGCCTGCCCCGCGACGCGGACGTGCGTTGGTTGCGCCCGCACGGACACCGCGGAAGCCCGCGCGACCCCTCGGCGCACAGCGGGTGTGTGGACGGGAGGAGCGCGCAGTGCGAGACTCCGAGCATGCGCGACCCCTCTTCCACCGTCGTGTTCCGCTGGCTGGCTGCTGGTGACGCCGGCGACCTCGACGGCTTCGACGAGTTGCTCCATCCCGATGCGGTCATCCATGCGCCGGCCGGCCTCTCGACCACGAGTGCGGATGAGGAGAAGGCAGTGTGGCGGGATGCTCTGACCGCCATCCCCGACTTGCGCCATGAGGTTCAGGAAGTGCTCGTCGATGGCGAGGTGGAGATGGCTCGCGTCGTCGTCACGGGGACGCTCACGACGACCTTCGGTGGGATCGAAGGAACAGGTCGCGGCTTCCGGATCGATCAGGCGGTGATCACGCATCTCCGCGATGGCAAGGTGGTCGAGGCGTGGGAGATTGCCGACGTCGCCGCCCTGCGAGCGCAGGTGGCCGACACCTGACACCGCCACGTCGGCCTGGGACGATGTCGAGGATCCGTCCGTGACCCTGAGGGCAACCTGTGGAGCTTCGGTACCTACCCGGGCGCGGGCGGTTGATGCAGCCACCCCCGGCTGCCGGCTCACCGTCGCCATCGCAGAAACTGCCAAGGACCGTCTTCAACACGAAGGACCAGCATGGGCATCCGCCGAGCCGTTCCCGACCTCACCTCCGCCGATCTTGCCCGAAGCCGCACCTTCTACCGCGACTTCCTGGGCTTCACGGTCGGCATGGACATGGGATGGATCGTGAACTTCGTCTCGCCCGACAACCCGACCGCGCAGATCATCGTCATGGACGAGGATCGCACAGCGGGCGTGCAGCCAGACATGACGATCGAGGTCGATGACGTCGACCGCCTCCATGCACAGGCTGTCGAGCTCGGGTACGAGATCGTTCACTCCCTGACGGACGAGCCGTGGGGAGTGCGGCGCTTCTTCGTCAAGGATCCGGACGGCATGGTCGTCAACGTGATGTCGCACCTCCCGCCGGCGGGGTAGTCGACAGCGGGTGCGACAGCAGCATGATGGGGGCGGATCGGGCCACGCTCCTGCCGGAGGTGTCAGACTTCGTTGGTGTGCCCGACCAGGAGGTCGCCGTGGAGGTGCTCGCCAACCCGTACCGCGGCGTGGGCCTGCCGCCGGACGCTGGCCTGTCGAGCGGCACGGTGCTGGCCGATCCCTCCGGCGTGCAGGCGCTGCTGGCCCGGTGTCCCGCGCACGCGCCGACGCCGCTGCGGGACCTCCCGGCGCTGGCGCGCGCGTTCGAGGTCGGGGCGGTGTGGGTCAAGGATGAGCGCGGTCGGATGGGGCTGGGCAGCTTCAAGGCGCTGGGTGCTGCCCACGCGATCGCCCGGATGGCCGCCGAGCGGGTCGATCCCCCGGGTGGTGAGGCATCGCCGGAGGTGATGGCCACCGCACTGCAGGACACGACGTTCGCGTGTGCCAGCGCCGGCAACCACGGCCTGTCGCTGGCGGCCGGCGCCCGGGTGTTCGGGGCCCGGGCGGTGGTCGTGCTCGCCCACCCCGTCCCGGAGTCGTTCGCCGAACGGCTGCGGGCCCACGCGGCGCGGGTGGTCCGGGCCGGGGACGACTACGAGGCCAGCATGGTGGGTGCCGAGCGCATGGCGCGGGAGCAGGGCTGGGTCCTGCTCTCCGACTCGTCCTGGCCCGGCTACACGGAACTGCCGACCCGGGTGATGGAGGGCTACCTGGCGATGGCGGCCGAGGTCGCCGACACCGTGCCCGAGCCGCCCACGCATGTGGTGCTGCAGGCCGGCGTGGGTGGGCTTGCCGCGGCGGTCACGGCGCTGCTCCGGTCCCGGTGGGGCGACGAGCCCACGGTGGTCGTGGTCGAGCCGGCCGCGGCGCCGGCGCTGCAGGCCAGCATCCGCGCCGGCAAGCCAGTCGTGGCGCCCGGGCCGGCGTCGACGATGGGCCGGCTGGACTGCAAGGAGCCGTCGCACCTGGCGCTGGGCGAGCTGGCCCGGTCGGCGGACCTGTTCGTGACCCTCACCGACGCGGAGGTGGCCGAGACCGTGGACCTGCTGGCCCAGCAGGGGCTGGTGACCACCCCCTCGGGCGCGGCCGGCCTCGCGGCCGTCCACGGGCGGGGCCATCGGGACGCGATGGGCCTGGACGACGACAGTCGGGTGCTGGCCCTGCTGACCGAGGCGGCCGAGCAGGACCCGCTGTGACCGCCGGTCCCCTGATGGAGCCGGGCGAGCTCGACGAACTGGTGGCGCTCCGACGGCAACTGCATCAGGCACCCGAGTGCGGCTTCGACGTCGAAGCCACCGCAGCGGTGGTCGCGGACTGGCTGGCGGACGCGGGCCTGGACGTCGTCACCGGGGTGGGCGGATCGGGGGTGGTCGGCACGCTGCACGGCGGCCGGGACGCTGCGGCCGCGATCGGGCTGCGCGCCGACCTGGACGCCCTGCCGATCACCGAGCGGACCGGTGTCCCACACGCCTCAGAGGTGGCGGGCCAGTTCCACGGCTGCGGCCACGACGGGCACACGGCGATGCTGGTCGGGGCAGCCCGGGCGCTGGCGCGGCGGCGGGACGAGCTCGCCGGCCAGGTCCACTTCGTCTTCCAGCCGGACGAGGAGAACGGTCGGGGCGCCGGCGCGATGATCGACGACGGGCTGTTCCAGCGGTTCCCGGTCGACGCGGTGTTCGGCCTGCACAACCTGCCGGGGATGCCGGTCGGGGAGTTCGCGACCCGCGTCGGGGCGCTGGCGGCGTTCGAGGAGGGCTTCGCGATCGACGTGCGCGGGCGGGGCGGACACGCCTCCGCTCCGCACGTGACGGTCGACCCACTACCGGCGGGAGCGGCGATCGTCACGGCGCTGCAGTCGATCGTGTCCCGGTCCGTGGCGCCGAACCAGCACGCGGTCGTGTCGGTGACCGAGTTCGTCACCGACGGGGCCCGCAACGTCCTGCCCAGCACGGTCGTGCTGCGGGGCGACGTGCGCGGCTACGACGACGAGGTCAGCCGCACGATCCGCCGGCGGATGGAGGAGATCGCGACTGGCGTGGCCGCGGCCCACGGGGCGACCGCGACGGTCGAGTACCGGCGGGACTTCGAGCCGACGGTCAACACGGTCGACGGAGTCGAGGCGGTCGCCCGAGCCGTGGGGGCCGTCGACGGGGCGCGCATCGACGCGGACTGCCCGCCGGTCGGGTTCTCGGAGGACTTCGGCCAGTACCTGCGGCACCGACCGGGCTGCCTGGTGCTCATGGGCAACGGCACCGCGGGCCGCCACGGGCACACGCTGCACAGCCCGACGTACGAGTTCAACGACGCGGGCGTGCCCTACGGCGTGGCGTTCTGGACCCAGCTGGCACGTCGTCAGCTGGCCCCGTAGCCCTCCGGTCGCGGCCCGAGGGGGGAGTGTTGACGTGCAGCCAGCAGGCTGCATAAGGTCTAACGCGCAGCCAAATGGCTGCATGTAAGGAGGGTGTGGGATGGACGCCGTGTTCAAGGCTCTCGCATCCGCCAGTCGACGTCGCCTGCTCGACAGCCTGAACGTGACCAACGGCCAGAGCCTGCAGCAGCTGTGCACGGAACTGGACATGGCCCGACAGTCAGTCAGCAAGCACCTTGCGGTACTCGAAGCCGCCAACCTCGTGTCCACCACCTGGCACGGGCGCGTGAAGCTGCACTACCTCAACCCCGTGCCGATCCGCGAGCTCGCCGACCGCTGGATCCGCCAGTACGAGCACGACCGCCTGAACGCCCTCACCGACCTGCGACGCACCCTGGAGGCACCCGTCATGGCCAAGCCCGAATTCGTCTACACGATCTACATCCAGACCACCCCGGAGCGTCTCTACCAGGCGCTCACCGACCCGGAGTTCATCGCCCGATACATGGGCAACACCGGACCCCGCTCCGACTGGCAGGTCGGGTCACCGGTCGAGTGGAAGTCGGACCCGGACGGCGAGTTCGAGGACCTCGGCCAGCGCGTGCTCGAGGCCGAACCCGGCCGGCGGCTGGCCTACACCTGGCATCCCATCCAGCCGATGCATCGCGACCTCTTCGACTCCGACGAGGCCTACCAGGCGGCCCGCACGGAGCGCTCCCGGGTGGCGTTCGACATCGAGCCGGCCGAGGTGCCCGAGATGGGCGTCAAGCTCACGATCACCCACGACGGGTTCGACAGTCCCGACAGCGTGATGCTCCACAGCGTCAGCAGCGGCTGGGTCATGATCCTGTCCGCCCTCAAGACCGTGCTCGAGGACGGCGCGTGGATCGGAGGCGAACTCGTGGACAGCTCACGGTGACGGCCGCGTGCCTCCTGGCCGGGCCCGGGCGTGGGGCCGGTCGGGGCTACAGCGCGATCGCCTGGAGTTCGCGGTACAGGTCTGCGGCCTCGTCGTAGAGCCGACGGTCGTAGAGATCGGTCCGCGACTCATCCGGGCTCGAGCGGAAGTATGAATCGAACGGCAACGAGGCGCGCGGAAGGTCCAGGGCGTCGCACAGCGTCGTCATGGTCTCCTGCGGCGACGAGCGCAGACCGTCCTGGCTGACGAGGATGCAGTCGGCACGGTGCTCCAGGACTTCCCGGAACGCGTGTATCCAGTAGTGCAACCAGTAGTCGCCGGTCTCCGGGTCGTGCCTGTCGGCATCGAACCCCGGGAACCGGATGGGCTTGTGGATCAGGCCAAACTCGAAGTGTCCGATGTCACGCATGTACCGCCGGACGAAGTCGTCCTCGGCCTGCTGCGTCAGGAAGTTCCGGTGCTGGCGCAGCAGCGAGGCGGCATGGCTCTCTGGTCGTCGGACGGGCACGACGATCCGGCAGCCGGGGAAGGCCTCGAGCAGGTAGGGGATACGCGCGATGTTGGTGTTGTCCTTCGAGCAGTAGCGCGCTCCTCCCGCCGTGTCGTCTCGTCCCTGGACACGTCGGGCGCGGATCACCTTGTCCATGTGCCGCCTGAGGAACTGCTCCGCCTCGTCCTTGCGGTCGTCTGCCCGCCACAGGGCGATCGAGGACTCCCGGAACTTCTCCGGCCAGAACAGCTTCCAGATCACTTCCTCGAAGGCTTCCGGACTGTCGAGGTCGATCTCGAGGCCGTCGCCATGGGCCCGCTCATGCCGCTCGACGCGACGCATCGTCCCACCAGCCAGCCGGTTCCACAGGATCGGCGCGGTCAGGAACGGCATGTCGCGATAGGTGTGGGTGGCCACGCCCGGAACGTCGTGCAGGGCGTTGAGCAGCGCCGTGGTTCCTCCCCGTGCGAGTGACGTGACGAAGATCGGCGGGGCAGACGGCTCGCTCGCGGACGTGGTCAGCACTCGATCCTCGATCCGCGAGGCCGCCGTCAGGACGCGAGGACTCGAGAAGGCGATGGCATGGAAGAACCGGTCCGCCATCGAGTACCGGTTGCTCGCGGGAAGGCGCTCGGCGGGGGAGGGGCGCACGCGCCGAAGCACCACGGTGACCACGATCGCGAGGACGGAGACGACGACGAGGTAGTCCAGCCGCAGCATCAACGCCAGGACCGAGTCACGCGACGCGAGGCCGAGGGCGTCGGCCACGAGGACTGGCGCGGCGGCCGCCGCCAGGGCGACGGAAAGGCGCCACAGGATGCCGAAGCTGGCAACGATCAGATCGAGGCCAGCGCGGCGGACGGCCACCTCCTTGGCGGCATCGTCCAGCTCGCTGTCCAGCATCGACATCAGCCCGGCCATGCTGAGCTGCAGGGCCCTCTCGGTGGCGGCCGCGATCCGGCACCACCACAGCGCCAGGCCGAACCCGGCGATCGCCAGGAGCGAGACGCTGACTTCGCGGATCATTCGACTTCGTCAGTTGGGCTCCCGCTGACTGCCTCTTCCGTTCGTCCGTTGAGCAGTCGTTTGAGCGGGTACCAGACCAGCCCGATCAGCAACAGGAGGACGCCCAGGCCCAGGGCAATCGTGATCGCGATGGCTCCCAGGCCGGCGCCCGGTCCGATGTACGCCAACACGTGATCGGGCAGGGCAAGGCCCGGAGCCTCACCGAGCAGCGCAGCAATGGGGGGAGGAGTCAGCATCGGGTCATCCTTTCACCTGTTGAACTCGCCGTTGCGCAGGAGCAGGGGTCATGGGTCGCAGCTCCGCCATTCGGCCTGGAAGTAGTCGGCCGGATAGATGAGGGCATCCGTGACCTCACCGACGAAGTCGTCGTCGTAGTGGTTGACGTACTCCCAGACGATCTGTCCGTCCGCATCCACCTCGAGCACTCGCCCCGCATCGAACTCGGTGATCAGCATCCCGTCGTCCTCCAGGAGCTGATGTTGCCCGCGAACCACGGAGAGCATCTCCTGGCCGGGCGCCTCCCCGAAGATCACCTCGGTGTCTCGGTCCACTGGATCGACGGCCATGATGTTCGTGGTGAACGGCGTGCTGAGATCGGTCCGGGCATCGACGTACGCCGTGCCATAGACGTTGTTGTTGAAGATCGAGATCCTCCCGTCGGGGCGGAACTCGGGATCGTGTTGGCGTAGCCACGGGCCGGTCTGGTGCCACTTCACCTCCCGTGTGTCCGGGTCGACGATCATGACGAGGTTGCGTGTTCGCATCGAGATCGCCAGATCGCCTGCGTCGAACAGCGGGTACGCCTCGGCGATCTCCGACGGCAGTTCCGTCACCTTGTTCGCATGCACCAGTTCCGCACCGTGGGCCTCGGTCGTCCTGACACCGGTCCCGTTCGCGGTCAGCACGGCTTCGAGGCCGTTCTCCTGCATCAGCAGGGGGATCGAGAGCTCATCGAGGACGTCGCCGTCCTCACTGAGCCTGACGATGGTGTCCTCCTCGATGACCTGTTCGGTCTCCGAGGCGAACACCGTGGGAAACCGATCCGGGTCCTCGCTCGCCAGCCACAGGTCGCGGCCCACGGCCCAGTACCCGCCGGCCTCTGCCGGGACCAGGGAATGGTGCGTTCGTTCGTTGAGGCTCCAGACCACGGTGCCGCACTGGTCGAGTTTGACCGTGCCGCAGTACTCGTAGTTGAAGACCACGTCCCCTCGTGGCGTCGCATGCACCCCGTGCGTGTCCACCCCCAGCGGGGAGTCGAACTGGCACACGCGCGCCTCCTGGTCCGGGAAGTGCTCGAGGTAGTCGAGGGACCACTTCCGGACCACGGTTCCGTCACGCTCGACGATGCGGATCTGGTTCTCGTCGTCGAAGAACCCGGCCATGAGGACGAGCGCGCCATCATCAGGCGCCTCGTTGACCGTCACGCCGCGTCCCTGGCCGCGCGCGGGCTGCAGGTGGTGGCGACGCGGGTGGTTTGTCACCTCGTTGTCGTTGACCGTCGTCACCGTCTCGTACATGGTCCGCAGTTGGGGGATGGGCGGAAGGTCGTCGCGATGTGCGATCGCGCCATAGGCGAAGGCGCCCCCGAGGACGACAAGCGTGAGAGATCCCAGAAAGAGACGTCGCGGGAGCGTTTCACGGGACCGTGACTTCATGTGGCGCGTGCGTCCAGCCTGCTCCGGACCCTGTTCCGCCACAGCGACCTCACCCTCGACGTCGGTGATCGTCTGTGGGCGGTCATGGTGTCCCTTGGCAGTCATGCTGCGCTCCTGCCTTGCCACCGCGACGGTAGCCGTGGGTGGGGAGGCCGGGGCCACGTCAGCCCCTCCCACTGGACGCTGGACAGGCGTGGCCGGAGCCTTCATGCTCGGGGGGTCTGGGAGGAGGAACCATGGCACGTGATTTCACGGTCGTGTTGGAGAATCGGCCCGGGGCGCTTGCAAGCCTCGGCGAGGCGCTGGGCCGGGCCGGCATCAACCTGTCGGGCGCGTGTGGCGCGGTCGACGGGGACGAGGGGGTGATCCACCTCCTCGTCGAGGACGACGTCGAGCAGGCCCGGAGCGCCATCGAGGGCGTCGGGCTCGCGATCCGCGACGAGCGGGAAGTGCTGGTCGTCGACGTCCAGGACCAGCCGGGCACGCTCGGCTCGTACGCCCGCAAGTTCGCCGAGGCCGGCGTGAACGTCGACCTGTTCTACCTCGCGACGCGCACGCGTCTGGTGTTCGGCGCTGCCGACGTCGAGAAGGCTCGGGCCGCACTGGCCTGACGTGCCCGACGCTCGCCCGGCCGCTGGGGAGGGAGACTGGAACATGGCGCAGGTGGACGTGCTGGTTGCCGGCTACGCACGACGGGACGGGAGGGTCGGCAGCACGGTCACCCTGGTCCGGTCGGGCGAGGTCGTGGCGGTCGTCGACCCGGGGATGGTCGCGGACCAGCGCGTGATCCTGGATCCCCTCGCCGACCTCGGGGTCCCGCTGGCGGCCGTGACGGACGTGGTGCTGAGCCACCACCATCCCGACCACACCGTCAACGCGGGACTGTTTCCGCACGCGCGCGTCCACGACCACTGGGCCATCTACCACCGCGACCAGTGGACCGACCGGCCCGCCGAGGGGTTCGCGCTGGCCGACGACGTGGAGCTGTGGGAGACGCCGGGCCACTCGCCCCAGGACATCAGCACCGTGGTCACGACCGACGCCGGCGTGGTCGTGCTCACCCACCTGTGGTGGCACGCCACCATGTCGGAGGACCCGCGTGCGACCGACCTGCCGCTCCTGCACCGCAACCGGGCGCGCGTCCTCGAGGTTGCCTCCACCATCGTGCCGGGGCACGGCGAGGCCTTCGACGTGACCGACGACACCCCACCGTGAGCCTGTGCGTGGCGCCCACGGGTGCCACGTCAACCGACGGCGAGTTGCCCGATGGCGCTGGCGATGACGTCCGGGTGGTCCTCGGGGGTGAAGTGCTTGCCCCCGCGGATCCCGATGGGGCGAGTGCCGAGGTCCTGGGCGAGCCGTTGGCCGTAGCCGGCCTTCTGGAACTGGTCGGCGAGCCCCCACACGACCCGTGCCGGGACGTCCAGCGTGGGCAGTCGGTCGGCGACCGCCAGCGTGTCCCGGACGTCGAGGGCGGCCACCTGGCGTGCCATCGCGGCCGCCCCGTCATGGTCGGCGTAGTGCCGATGGTGGACGTCGAGGGACTCTCGTGCGATCGCGGCGTCGTCGTGGCCTCGCGCGAGCAGGGTCCCGATCACCGTCCGGAGCAGGGCGTCGGGCGCCCGGGCGAACAGGGTCCCCGTGGCCCGCAATGCCTTCACGCTGGGGATCGGCCAGGAGTCGTAGGCGATCGCGTTGGTCAGCATGAGCCCGGCACACCGCTGGGGTCGGTCGACCGCGGCGATCTGCACGACGCCGCCGCCGAGATCGTGGCCGGCGAGCACCGCGCGGTCGACGTCGAGGTGGTCCAGCCAGGCACTGAGGTAGCGGGCCTGGGCTGCCACCGAGATGTCCCGGCCCCGACCCGCGGGGATACTGCGTCCGTAGCCGACCATCTCGAAGGACAGGACGCGCACGTCGTGGAGCAGGGGGACGACGTGTCGCCACAGGTCCGGGCTCGTCGGGATGCCGTGGACCAGCACGACCGGCATGCCCTCGCCGTGCTCCTCCCATCGGACCGGCACGCCGTCGACCACGGCGTCGTGGCTCCTCATGGGTCACTCCTCCGTCGGTGGTGTCGTTGCGCACCATCGGACCGTCCGCGGCGCTGGTCCGCACCCGGTCGATCGGCGGGGTCAGCCTCGTGCGGCCCAGATCCGTTCCGCCCGCTTGAACTCCTCGTAGGCGCGGGGGCCGTTGCGGCGCAGGTGGTCGTAGAACATGGCCCGGTCGACCTCGCGGTACTCGAGCTGTTCGCTCAGGTAGGGAGACATCGCGCCACCCCGTGGGCGTTGCGCCCGCGCGGCGAGATGCCGCCGGACGAACGCCTCGACGTTGGCGGCGCTGGTCCAGTCGGCCTTGTAGAGGATTCGGCCGCCGCGGCCGATGACCCAGGTCATGTTGGGCAGGCCGCCATAGGCGAGGTGGCCCGTGCCGGCCAGGTCGTCGACCAGGATGGTTCGGCGGATGCCCACCTCGTCGCGCAGCAGGCGGGCGTTCTCGAGCTTGCGGTCGAAGGTGTCGTGATGGTCGACGTGCTCGCCTGGGTGGGCCTCGCGGGTGTAGACGAACACCCAGTCCACCTCGGGAGTGCGGTCGGCCGCGTCGTCCGGCTGAGGACCCTCAGCCGAGCAGTATGGTCAGGTGAAGCTGCCAAACTCCATCACCACGTCACGCCGTCGCCAGAGGCCGGCGATGTCGAACCGGTCGCCGTCGGCCAGGCGCACGACCGCGAATCCGGGGGCCTGTTCGCCAACGTGGAGGCGGTTGGCGAAGGCTGCGAACTCCTCCTGCTCGCCCTCGTGCTCGACGTAGTCGTCGAAGTGCGCGTAGTTGTAGGCGGTGGTGTCCATGCTCAGCCCTGCCAGTCGCGTTCGGCCCGGTTGACGGCCCAGCCAGCAGTCGTCCGAACCGATGGGAGGCCAGACGCATTCCCGACGTTATGCGGCCGCGGCACCCAGGTCGGTCAACAGGGCGTCGAGGCTCGCCCGCACCCGGGCGACCTCGCCCGCGATCCGGTCGAGGTCGCGCTCGCTTCGCGCGACCGCGAGCTCCGAGGCCAGCCGGGTGAGCCGCACCCGGATCTCCAGCAGGGTTCCGTCCGACATGGTCGCCTCCAGCAGGCGGTGTGCACCGTGGACGTGGCCGATGATGGCGATCGCGCGTTCCGAGCGTGTTACGCCACGATCACGTTCCGGGGAACGCTCCCCGCTAGCGTCGTTGGGGCTGTCGACCAGGTGGAGCACATGCAGTTCGGGATCGGTGGAGCCAACGTCGGGCCCTTCGCCACGGCCGCAGGGGCCCGGGCGATGGCCACGGCGGCCGAGAAGACCGGGTTCGACTCCATCTGGACGTTCGAGCACGTGGTCGCCCCAGCCGGCTACGAATCCACCTACCCGTACGCGAAGTCCGGCAGGGCGCCCGGCCTCGAGCAGGTCGACCTGCCCGACCCCCTGGTGTGGCTGGCCTGGTGCGGCGCGCACACCACGGACCTGCTGCTCGGCACGGGCATCCTGATCCTGCCGCAGCGCAACCCCGTCGTGCTGGCGAAGGAGCTCGCGACGCTGGCCGCGATGTCGGACGGCCGGGTCCGGCTCGGCATCGGCGCGGGATGGCTGCAGGAGGAGTTCGACGCCATCGGCGTCCCGTTCGAGCGCCGGGGCGCCCGCACGGACGAGCACGTCGCCGCCATGCGGGCCCTGTGGTCCGACGGCCCCGGCAGTTACCACGGCGAGTTCGTGGACTTCACCGACTGCATCAGCCTGCCCACCCCGCCCGGGGGAGCCGTGCCGGTCCACGTCGGCGGGCACTCCGAGGCCGCGGCCCGCCGCGCCGGTCGCCTCGGTGACGGCTACTTCCCGGCGGTCGATTCCGCCACGGTGGCCGACGGCGGCGTCGGTGCGGCCATGGACCGCCTCGAGGAGCTCGTCACCCTCGCCCGACGGACCGCCGAGGAGCACGGGCGCGACCCCGAGGCCCTCGAGGTCAGCGTCAACTGGAGCCAGGTCCCCGACGCCGAGATGGCCGACCGCCTGCGCGTCCTCGGCACCGACCGCCTCGTCGCCTTCCCCCCGACGATGGACCTCGACGCCCTGCCCGACGCCCTCGCCGAGCGCCACGAGCAGCTGGCCGCCGTGCTGCGCTGACCTCCTACCGCCTGCAGTGAGCCTCACATGTGAGAGTCAACGCAGTCATTGCCTCGGCAACGACCAACGTGCCTGCAGCGAGACTCAGATGTGAGAGTCAACGCAGGCACTTCGGCGGGCTCGCGGGTGGGGGTCAGCGGGCGGTGAGGACGGCGCCGGCCTGCTCGACGCCGAGCGTGTCGGTGGGCTCGCCGGCCTCCCAGACGAGGCGGCCGCCGACCAGCGTGTGCGTGACGACGTCGGGAGGGCGGTTGACGACCTGCTCGTGCTGGAACGCGTCCCGCCAGACGTAGGCGTAGG
>CAZDIF010000035.1:0-12196 GCA_964505365.1 uncultured Actinomycetota bacterium | reverse complement strand
CAGCACCACACCGGCGAGCTGCTGGTCCACCGCGACGTGGCCGAGGACGTCGTCGCCGTGTTCGCGCGGCTCCACGAGGAACGGTTCCCGCTGGAGGCCGTCACGATCACCACGCAGGAGGAACTCGACGCGCCCCCCACGGGGGACGGCAATGCCACGGCCTCCTTCGTGTGCCGACCGACCACGGGATCGGGCACGTGGTCCGCCCACGCGTACGGGCTGGCCATCGACGTCAACCCGTTCCAGAACCCCTACGTCCGCGAGGTCGACGCGGGCCGCATCGTCCTGCCGGAGCTGGCCACCGCCTACACCGACCGCAGCCTCGACCTCCCCGGCATGATCCACGCGGACGGCCCGGTGGTGGCCGCCTTCCGGGACGTGGGCTGGACCTGGGGCGGCGACTTCCAGTCGCTGTTCGACCCGCACCACTTCTCGGCCACGGGGCGCTGACCGACCGGGGCCCACCCCTCGATCGCGACCGATAGCGTCCGGCGCCATGGCGATCATGCAGGCATGGCAGGTGCAGGAGCCGGGGCCGATCGACGAGCGGCCCTTGCGGTTCGTGGACGTGCCCGAGCCCGTCCCGGGGCCGGGCGAGGTGCTGGTCCGAGTCCGAACCTGCGGGGTGTGCCGCACCGACCTGCACGTCGCGGAGGGCGACCTGCCGGTGCGGCGCCCGAACGTCGTACCGGGCCACGAGGTCGTCGGTGAGGTCGTCGACCGCGGCGACGGAGCGGCGCGGTTCGACCTCGGGCAGCGTGTCGGCGTGCCGTGGCTGCGCTCCACCTGCGGGACCTGCCGCTTCTGCCGGCGGGGCGCGGAGAACCTCTGCCTGGCCCCGACCTTCACCGGGTGGACGCACGACGGCGGCTACGCGGAGGCCCTGGTCGTGCCGGAGGGCTTCGCCCATCCCCTGCCCGACGGGATCGACGACCTGCACGCCGCACCCCTGCTCTGCGCAGGCATCATCGGTTACCGGGCGCTGAAGCGCGCAGCCCTGCCGCCGGGTGGGCGGCTGGGGATCTGGGGATTCGGGGGATCGGCCCACATCACCGCCCAGATCGCGCTCGCGGCCGGCGCCGAGGTGCACGTCGTCACCCGCAGCGAGGACAGCCAGGCGCTCGCCCGGGACCTCGGGGCCGCGTGGGCCGGCGGGTCGGGCGAGGCCCCACCGGTGCCCCTGGACGCGGCGATCGTGTTCGCGCCGGCCGGTGGGCTGGTGCCCGAGGCGCTGGCTGCGCTCGACCGAGGCGGCACGGTGGCCATCGCGGGGATCCACCTCTCCGACGTCCCGTCGCTGGACTACCAGCGCCACCTGTTCCAGGAGCGGCAGGTCCGCAGCGTCACCGCCAACACCCGCGCCGACGCCGAGGAGCTCCTGCAGCTGGCGGCCCGGCTGGACCTGGAGGTGGCGGCCCACCCGTACCCGTTCGACCGTGCCGACACGGCGCTGGCCGACCTCGCCCACGGCCGGTTCGCCGGCGCGGCCGTACTGGACCTGCGCTGACGTCAGTCGGCCGCGGCCTTGGCCTCGGCGGCGGCCAGCCGCTCCATGTCGGACTTGGGGGCGATCCGCCAGAACTGGGTCGCGGCCTGCTCCCAGTCCTCCAGCAGGGCCTGCCCGCGGCGCGACCCGGTCAGGGTCGTGTGCCGCTCCACCAGGTCCCGCAGCCGGGCCAGCTGGCCCCCAACCGGTCGGTGGGCCTCGACCAGCTGCCGGTTGACCCGTGCGAGCACCTCGGAGGTCGGGTCGAGCACGAAGCACTCGCCGCCCGACATGCCGGCGCCGAGGTTGTTGCCGGTGGGGCCCAGCACGACGACGGTGCCGCCGGTCATGTACTCGCAGGCGTGCTGGCCGACGCCCTCGACCACGGCGGTGGCGCCCGAGTTGCGGACCGCGAACCGTTCGCCAGCGCGCCCGGCGACGAACAGCTCGCCGGCGGTCGCCCCGTACAGGACCGTGTTGCCGAGGAGCACGGGGTCCCCGGCATCGTCGCTGGGCGGGCGGATCACGACGGTCCCGCCGCCGAGGCCCTTGCCGACGTAGTCGTTGGCCTCACCGGTCAGCACCAGTTCGACGCCCTGGGTAAGGAAGGCCCCGAACGACTGGCCGGCCACACCCTCGAACCGCAGCCGTGCGAGTCCGTTGGGCTCGTGCGTGCCGAACTCCAGCCCGACGGCGCCGCCGAGCCGGGCACCGACGGTGCGGTCGGCGTTGCGGATGGCGTAGCGGTACTCGACGATCCCGCCGAGGAACACCGTCTCGAGCGCGTCCTCGAACACCCGGTCGCCCAGCCGCGACCGGGGGTCCTGGATCGGGGCGCGGGCGATGTAGCGCCGCTCGCCGGTCCCGGGATCGTGCAGCAGTGGTGACGGGTCCAGTCGTCCCGCGTGGCCGTCGAGCGAGCGAGCCCGCAACAGGTCGACCCGGCCGATCGCCTCGTCCAGCGACCGCAGCCCGAGGGCGGCCAGCCCCTGGCGCACCTCGTCGGCGATCAGCACCATGTAGGCAGCCACCTGGGCCGGGGTGCCGGCGAACTTGTCCCGCAGCTCCAGCCGCTGGGTCGCCACGCCGACCGGGCACGTGTCGCGGTGGCAGGCGCGCGCCATGATGCACCCGGTCGCGAACAGCGCCGAGGTCCCGAACGCGTACTCGTCCGCTCCGAGCAGCGCGGCGATCAGCACGTCCCGGCCCGTGCGGAAGCCGCCGTCGACCCGCAGGCGCGCACGACCACGCAGGTCGTTCTCGCGCAGCGTCTGCTGCACCTCCGCAAGGCCGAGCTCCCACGGCATCCCGGCGTGCTGGATGGACGACAGCGGCGACGCGCCCGTCCCGCCGTCGCAGCCGGAGATGTGCACCGAGTCGGCCAGCGCCTTCACGACGCCCGCGGCGACCGTGCCGATGCCGGCCTCGGCGACCAGCTTGACGTCGACCCGGGCCTCCGGGCTGACCTGCTTGAGGTCGAAGATCAGCTGGGCGAGGTCCTCGATCGAGTAGATGTCGTGGTGCGGGGGTGGCGAGATGAGCGTCACGCCCGGGGCGGTGTGCCGCTGCTCGGCGATCTCGTCCGTGACCTTGTGTCCGGGGATCTGGCCGCCCTCACCGGGCTTGGACCCCTGGGCCATCTTGATCTGCAGCTCCTCGGCGAACGCGAGGTACTGGGGCGTGACGCCGAAGCGACCCGACGCGACCTGCTTGACGCGGCAGTCGACGTCGTGGCGGGTGCCACGGGTGCGGTGGCGGCGAGGTGACTCGCCACCCTCGCCCGAGTTGGCCCGTCCCCCGACGAGGTTCATGCCCGCGGCCACGGTCTCGTGGGCCTCGGCGGACAGGGCACCGTGCGACATCGCCCCGCTGGAGAAGCGCGCGATGATGGCGTGCAGCGGCTCGACCTCCTCGAGCGGCACCGGGTCCCGCTCGACGGTCTCGACGAGGTCGCGCGGGTGGACGGCCGGGCGCGACTGGACCTCCTCGACGAACTGGGCGTAGTGGTCGACCCGGTCCTCCTCGACGAGCCGGGCGAGGATGCCGGCGGCCACCTCGGCCGGGCCGTCGGCGTCGGCGGCCTCGTACGCGAACGGGTCCGTGACCGGCTTGCGGCCGAGCCCCAGGGCGGCGTGCAGGGCGTCGATCACCGGCTTGCTCATGTCGTGGAACTCGCCGCCGCGCTTCCACTTGATCACGCCCGGCGACGGGAGGCCCGGCAGGTCCTCGGGGTCGGCGAGCTCGTCGGGGAAGGCCACCACGTGCTGGTCCAGCACGTCGGCGGCCAGGTCCGCGAACGTGAGCCCCCCGAGCCGGGACTCGGTGCCGGCGAAGCAGGTGTCCACGACCTCTGGCGCCAGCCCGAGCACCTCGAAGATCTGGGCGCTGCGGTACGAGTCGACCGTGCAGATCCCCATCTTGGACATGATCTTGAGGACGCCGTCCTCGATGGCCCGCCGGTACCGCTCCTGGGCCTCGGACGCGGTGGGGTTGTCCCCGCCGATGCGGTCCTCGTCGGCCAGCGACGTGATCGTCTGCAGCACCAGCCGCGGCACGATGGCGTCGGCCCCGTAGCTCAGCAGGCAGGCGAAGTCGTGGGTCTCGCGGGCCTCGTCGGTCTCGGCGACGAGCGACACGCGGGTGCGCAGCCCCTCACGGAGCAGGCGCTGGTGGGCCGCACCGACGGCCAGCAGGATCGGGATGCGGGCACGCTCGTCGTCCACGCCGACGTCGGACACGACGAGGATCGCCGTGCCGTCGCGCACGCGCGCAACGGCCTCGTCGGCAACGCGCTGCAGCGCGCCCTCGAGCCCCTCGGGCCCGTCCACGACCGGGAAGGTCGCGTCGACGGCCTGGACCTCGAACGTGACCTCGGGGTCGAGGATCAGCCGGCGGAGGCCGTCCGGGTACACGAAGAACGACGGCAGCTCCAGCAGCGCAGCTGCCTCGGGGCGCTCGGTCAGGAGCGGCTGGCGGGGACCGAGCAGGGTCCGCAGGCTCATCACCTCGTTCTCGCGGTAGTGGTCCACCGGCGGGTTGGTGACCTGGGCGAAGCGCTGCCGCAGGTAGTGGAACACCGGGCGCCGGTGGATCGTCAGCGGGGTGATGGGCGTGTCGTCGCCCATCGACGAGGTGGCCTCCTTGCCCTGGGTGGCCATGGGCCGGAGGATCGAGGTGACCTCCTCCTTGGTGGTCCCGAAGGCCAGCTGGCGCTGGCGGAGGTCGTCCGGGGCGGACCCGACCGGCTGGCCGGCGGTCTCCGGCTGCAGGTGGTCGGCGAGCCACGTCCCGTACGGCTGGCGCTCGGCGAGCCACGCCATGATCTCGGTGTCCTCCTGCAGACCCCCCTCGTCCGGGTCGACGCAGATCATCTGACCGGGGCCGAGCCGCTCACGACGGATGCGGCCGTGCCCCTCCGGGTGGTCGTCCGTGAGGCCGGTGGGCACGGCCCCGACCTCGGAGGCCACGGCGACGGTCCCGTCCTCGCAGACGTGGTAGCGCAGTGGCCGCAGGCCGTTTCGGTCCAGCGCGGCGCCGACCCGCCGGCCGTCGGTCCACACCAGCCCGGCCGGCCCGTCCCACGGCTCCATCAGGCAGGCGTGGTAGCGGAAGAAGTCCCGCACCTGCGGGTCGATGTCGCGGACACCCTCCCAGACCCGGGGCACGAGCATCGCCTGTGCGTGGCGCACGTCGCGGCCGCCACGCACCAGCAGGTCCAGGGCGCCGTCGAGGATCGCCGAGTCGGACTGGGTCTCGTCGACGACCGGCACCACCAGGTCCGGGTCGATCCAGTCCGTGCCGTCGACGGCCATCTCCCCGCGGACCATCTGGCCCTCGCGGGCCCGCAGCAGGTTGACGTTGCCCTGGATGGTGTTGATCTCGCCGTTGTGGCAGAGCATGCGGAACGGCTGGGCGCGCTCCCACGTCGGCATGGTGTTGGTGGAGAAGCGGGAATGGAAGATCGCCAGCGCGGAGGCGAACCGCTCGTCGCGCAGGTCCGGGTAGAACGTGGCGAGCTGCCCGGCGGCCGCCATGGCCTTGTAGGTGACCGTGCGGAACGAGAACGACGCCGCGTAGTGGCGCACACCCGCCTCCCGGCATCGGCGTGCCGCCGTGCGGCGGACCCGGAACGCGAGGCGCTCGGCCGCCTCGTCGTCACAGCCCGGCGGCCGCTGGAACAGCACCTGCGTGAGGTGCGGCATCGACGCCCTGGCGACCTCCCCGATCGCCGAGGTGTCCACCGGCACGTCGCGCCAGCCGAGCCGTGTCGCCTGCTCGGAGGCGAGGGCGTCCTCGACCGCTTGCCGCGCGGTCGCTCGTGCGTCCTCGTCCTCCCGGCGGTCGCCGGCCTGCAGGAACAGAAAGCCCACCCCGAGCTGGTCCGGGTCGACGTCCGTGCCCGCGAGCTCGGCGGCGACGTCCGCGAAGAACGGCCGCGGGATCTGGGTGAGCAGCCCCGCGCCGTCGCCCGAGGTGGCGTCGGCGGCGACGGCGCCGCGGTGCTCGACGCCCTTCAACCCGTCGAGGGCCATCGTGACGATCTGCCGTCGGGGGGCACCGTCCACGTGGGCGACGAACCCGATCCCGCAGGCGTCCCGCTCCCGGTCGACGCCCACCGATGCGTGCGGCAGCATGGCCATGGTCGCTCCTTGAGCTCCCGATGAACCGACCTGGTGAACGAGACACGGCGCCCTGCCCGGAGGCGAGAGCGCCGTTGCTCGTTCAGCTTCGAGGATACCGACCGGGCCGGATGGGGTCTGTGGGACCCTCTCCCCGCTCCCAACGGCTCGTCGTGGCCGCTCCCCCCAGCTCGAGCTCCTCGACCAGGACCGGCCGCAGGGGTGGCTCGTCCTGCGACTGCTCCCGGAGCTCCCGTTCCTCCGCGATCGCCCGGCTGAGCGCCCCGACGTACGCGGCGCCACGCCGTCGGCGGCGGCGCCGACCGATCACATCGACCTTCGTGCCGGGCAGGTGGAAGGCCACCTGCACCTCGCGACGGGTCGCGCGTGTTCCCGCGATGACCCGGCGCGCCTCGTAGGTCAGCCACCACTCGACCTGGTGCACGAGGAGCGACGTGGGGTCCTCGAGGTCGCCCCCAACCCGGCCGACCTCCGTCGAGGCGAGGGTGGCGACCACCGGCAGGTCAAGGGACTCTCGCAGGTGCGCCGCGACGTACGCCGTCTGCCACCCGACGGCGAGCACGACGTCGACCGGCTGTTGCGCCGCGCGGCGGACGGCCGCCGCGTGGGCCGGGACGCTGAACGCCAGGACCCGCGAGACGATGTCCTCGAGGGGAATGACCGGGGCCGCCTCGCCCACCCACGTCAGCAGTAGGCCGTCCTGCTCGATCGTGGAAGTCGGCCCCACGGCGCCGGCGAGCAGCACCTCGACGTCGGCCCCGGCGCCAGCCAACTGCCCGGCCAGCGCCAGTGCGTCCGCGTCGGCCGAGCCGGGCCGGGTCACGTCCCACGTCAGGAGGAGAACACGCATTGCAGTGCTCCGAGCCTTCGGCCGCACGCCGGCGGAAAGAGACGACATCGAGATCCCGGGACCGGCATCATCCTAGAAGCTCGCGACCAGCGGGAGGTCCTCGTGCCCAGGAGCAGACGGTCCCGGCGGGCCCGGGCACCGGACCCGTTGCCCGGGGCCCTCGTCGGAAACGGGTCCGTGCTGCTGACGGTGTCACCGTCCGGCGGCCTGCAGCGGCTGTGGTGGCCCCACGTCGACCACGGCCAACACCTCGGGGACCTGCGCCTCGGCGTCGTGCGTCGCCGCCGGACCCGGTGGCTGGACGACGCCACGCCGACCGAGCAGTCGTACGAGCCCGACACCACCCTGCTGACGACACGGGTCCAGATCGCCGGACGCAGGGTCTCGGTCACCGACCTGGTCGTGCCGGACCGGCCCGTGCTCGTTCGCCACCTCACGGGGCCGCGCCGGGCACGGGCGGTCGTGTACGTGCGTCCGACGTTCGACGGCCACCCTGACGGCGGGGGCGCGTACGTGGACCCGACCACGTCCGCCCTCGTGCTGTACCGGCGGGACCGGGCGATGGCCGTGCACGTCGTGGGCGCGGCAGCATCGGCCTGCGGACAGCGCAATCGACCGGGCACCGACGTCTTCGGCCACGCACGACGTGGACGGATCGAGGGCGACACGGTCGGGCACGGCCACGTCGACGCCGCCCAGGCCGCGCCCGTCGGCGACGGCGTCACCGTCGTCGTCGCGATGGGGACCTCGCCGCGCGATGCACTGGCGCATCTGGCTGCGGTCGTCGACGTCGACTGGGACGAGCTCGTGCGGCAACGTCGCGACCGCGACCGCGGCCGGCTGGCCGGTGCGCCGGCACCGCAGCTGCCGGCCGGGCTGCCGGCCGACCTCGCGGACCGGGCCACCGAGCTGTACCGGCGGTCGTTGCTGGTCTTCGACCTCCTGGCCGACCAGGAGACCGGGGGGGTGATCGCCGCACCCGAGCTGGACCCGGACTTCGTCGTCAGCGGCGGGTACGGCTACGTGTGGGGACGGGACCTGGCCTTCATCGTGCTGGCCCTGCTCGCGAGCCGACGGGATGACCTCGCGCGCCGTGCCCTCGGATGGCTCGTCCGCACCCAGGAGCCCGAGGGCTGGTGGCTGCAGCGGCACACCACCGAGGGGCACCTTGGCGCCTCGTGGGGTCACCAGATCGACGAGACCGGCGCGGTCCTCCACGCCTACGGCACCGCCCTCCACGTGCTCGACGACCCGGACCTTGCCTCCGAGCTGTGGCCGTCCGCGCGGGCCGCCGCCGACCTGCTGGCCGACACGGTCGATCCCGACCGGGGCCTGCCCGTGCCCACCATGGACCTCTGGGAAGAACGGGCGGGCGAGCACGCCTACACGGCGGCGTCAGTGGTGGCCGGCCTGCGCAGCGCCGCAGGCTTCGCCGAGTCCCGCGACCCGGACGCGGCCCGGCGGTGGCGCATCGCTGCCGACCGGGTCCGCACGGCGATCGACCGGCAGCTGTGGCGGGACGGTCGGTACGTGCGTTCGGCCCGGGTCCTGCGCCCGGACCGTGCGGGTGACCGCCTGCCGGACCTGCCAGAGCCGCTGCCGTTCCCCCTCGGTCGGGCAACCAGTTGCGACGACCACGACGCCACGCCCGACGCCTCCGTGTTCGGGCTGGCCTGGCCGTTCCGAGCGGTCGCCCCGGGCCAGGACCGGATGCGCGCCACCGCCGCGGAGCTGGCAACCCGCCTGCGGGCCGGCGGTGGGCTGCTGCGGTACGCCGACGACACCTATGCCGGCGGAAACCCGTGGGTGCTGACCACCCTCTGGCACGGGCTGTGGTGCCGGCAGGTCGACGACGAGCAGGGGCTGGCCGACGCCGTGGCGTGGACGGTGGAGCGGGCCACCCCCACGGGGCTGCTCGCGGAACAGGTCAGCGAACGCGACGGCCGTCCCGTGTGGGTCCTGCCGCTGACGTGGAGCCACGCGATGCTGGTGCTGGCCCTCCGCCCCGAGCTGCCCCAGCCCTGGAGCGACGCGAGCCCGCACGGTGCTCAAGGGGTGTAGATGCGGTCGCGGTAGTCACGCATCATCCGGGTCGCGGAGAACCGCCAGGCGCACGTCCGCAGCGACGCCTTCATCCGGGCGACCCAGTCGTGCGGGATCCCGTCGTCGCCGCGGTCGTGGAACAGCGGCAGCACCTCGTGCTCGAACATGTCGAACATCGCATGGGCGTGGGCGTGGTCCTGGCGGCCGTGGTCGTCGTCGACGGACCCGTCGATCGCGAAGCCGTTGCTGCCGTCGTACGCCTCGGCCCACCAGCCGTCCAGCACCGACGCGTTCAATCCGCCGTTGAGCACCGACTTCATGCCGCTGGTGCCCGATGCCTCCAGCGGCGGGCGGGGGACGTTCAGCCACACGTCGCAGCCGGTGACCAGCTCTGCGCCGACCTCGAGGTCGTAGTCCTCGAGGAACGCGACCCGGCTGATCACCTGCGGCGTCCACCGGAAGTTGAAGAGGTTCTGCACGATGGCCTTGGCGCCGTCGTCGCTGGGGTGGGCCTTGCCGGCGATCAGCAGCTGGACCGGGCGGGGGTCGTCGAGCAGGTGGATGGCGCGGTCGCGGTCGAAGCCCAGCAGGTAGAGCCGCTTGTACGAGGCGATCCGGCGGGCGAACCCGATCGTGAGCACGTCCGGGTCCAGCGCCGTCATCGACCGCTCGATGTCCTCCAGCGGGATCCCGCGACGGACGCGGTCCTCGGCGGCCCGCTCCGTGGCCCACGCGACCAGGTCGGCCCGTGCGGCGCACCGTGCGGCCCACAGCTCGTCGTCGGGGATGTCGTCGACCGCGGCCCACGTGGCCTCGTCGCCGGCACGCTGCCGCCAGCCAGGGCCGAGGTGGCGGTCGAACAGCTCGGCGAACGGCCGGCTGGTCCAGGTCGGCACGTGCACGCCGTTGGTGACGTGGGCGATCGGCACGTCCTCGACCGGTCCTGGCCACAGCACGTTCCACATGCCCCGGGCGACCTCGCCGTGGCGGGCGCTCACGCCGTTCGTCGACCGCGCCAACCGCAGCGCCACCGGGGTCATCCCGGGTTCGCTGTCGTGGTCCTCGGGGGTCACCCGGGCCAGCGCCAACAGTCCCTCGTGGTCCAGGCCGACCCGCGCGTGCAGGTCGCCCAGGGCGGCAGCGAACCGGTGGATCGGGTAGGTCTCGTTGCCGGCCGGTACCGGCGTGTGGGTGGTGAACACGCACCGCTGGCGCACCTCGTCGGCAGCGGCGTCGAACCCGTCGCCGTCGGCCACCCGGGTCGCGACCAGCTCCAGGGCGGCGAGGGCCGGGTGGCCCTCGTTGAGGTGGACCAGCCCCGGGTCGATCCCCATGGCGTGCAGGGCCCGCACCGCCCCGATCCCCAGCAGGGCGTACTGGGCCAGGCGCACCTGCGGGTTGCCGTCGTAGAGCCGACCGGTGATCCACCGGTCCACCGGCGAGTTGGCCGGCACGTTGCTGTCCAGCAGGAACAGCGGCACCCGGCCGACGTCGACGCGCCAGACCCGCGCGCGCACCTGCCGACCGTAGATCGGCACCTCGACCTCCAGCGGGTGGCCGTCGTCGCCGGTGACCAGCACCATCGGGGACAGGTACGGGTCGGTGTCGACCCAGTACTCGTGCTGCCAGCCGGTGGTGTCGAGTCGCTGGTGGAAGTAGCCGGACCGATACCGCAGCCCGACGGCCACCATTGGCAGGGCCAGGTCGGAGGCCTCCTTCAGGATGTCGCCGGCGAGGATGCCCAGCCCGCCTGCGTACAGCGGCAGGGACGGGTGGACGCCGTACTCCGAGCACAGGAACGCCACCGGCCGGTCGGGGGAGGCCCCGGGGCCGCTCGGTCGGGCGAGGTCCTCGGCGACCCGCTCGGCCAGCCCCGTGGCCCGCTCGACGAGGGCACCGTCGGCGGCCGCGCGCTCGAGCTCGCGCGGGGCTGCCTCCACCAGCGTGCGGACCGGGTCGACGTGGGTGGTGCGCCACCGCTCCGGGGCGATCGCCGCGAACACGGCCGCACCGTCGGGGTCCCACGACCAGCGGTAGTTGTGGGCGATGGCGGCCAACGGCTGCAGGGCGTCGGGTAGCCGGGCAGCGAGCCTGCGAGCCGCGGCGGTGACGTCGTCGGCACCAGGGGGGACAGGGTGATTCATGGGGCGGTCGTTCCCTGGTCGGGGCAGCGGAGCAGGACGAGGCTGCGCTCGGCGAGCGTGCGGGTCTGGCCGGCGTCGAGCATCTCCATCGGGTCGTCGGTGACGACCCAGCGGGGGACGGATTCGGTGGTGTCGAGCACGACCCGCCACCGCTTGCCCCAGCCCTCGCCGGGCAGCGAGAAGTCGACCGGGCGGTGGTCGGCGTTGAGCAGGAGGAGGAACGTGTCGTCGAGGATCCGCCGGCCGCGGGCGTCGGGCAGTGCCAGCCCCTCACCGGACAGGAACACCTGCAGTGACCGGGCGCGATGCTGCTGCCAGTCCTCGTCGGTCATCTCGTCGCCGGTCGGGCGGAACCAGGCGACGTCCTCGACATCGGCGCCGTGCAGCGGACGACCCTCGAACCAGCCCCGCCGGCGGAACACCGGGTGGGTGCGTCGCAGCCACACCAGGGCCTGCGTGAACGCCAGCAGCTCCTGGTCACGGCCCTCCCAGTCGTACCACGACACCTCGTTGTCCTGGCAGTAGGCGTTGTTGTTGCCGCCCTGGGTGCGGCCGAGCTCGTCACCGCCCAGCAGCATCGGCACGCCCTGGGACAGCAGCAGCGTCGCGAGCAGGTTGCGCTGCTGACGGACCCGCAATGCCAGCACCTGCGGGTCGTCGGTCGGGCCCTCGACGCCATGGTTGTCGGAGCGGTTGTCGTCGGTGCCGTCGGTGTTGTCGTTGCCGTTGGCCTCGTTGTGCTTGGACTCGTAGGACACGAGGTCCCGCAGGGTGAAGCCGTCGTGCGCGGTCACGAAGTTGATCGACGCGCTCGGGTAGCGGGTCGACGACTCGTACAGGTCGGGGCTCCCGGTCAGCCGCATCGCGGTCTCGGGCAGCGTCTCGTCCCGCCCTCGCCAGAAGTCCCGCATCGTGTCGCGGTACTTGCCGTTCCACTCCGACCACAGCGGCGGGAAGTTGCCGACCTGGTAGCCGCCCTCGCCGACGTCCCACGGCTCGGCGATCAGCTTGACCTGGCTGATGACGGGGTCCT
>CAZDIF010000034.1:0-12323 GCA_964505365.1 uncultured Actinomycetota bacterium | reverse complement strand
GCTCCACGCAGATCGCGCAGCGCGTGCACTCGTTGTCGTCGATGATGAACACGGCGGCGGACTGGTCCGCCAGGGTCATGACGTCCGACTTGTCGGAGCCCTGGATGATGTCGGGGGACATCATGAAGATGCATTCCCAGGGGCACACGTCCTCGCAGGCGCGACACATGATGCACAGCTCGGCGGTCAGCCCGATGTGGCGCTTGGGCTTGACGCGCTCCTGCAGCCAGGCCGCGTCGACCTGCTGCACCTTGTAGTCGTCATAGACGAGGGGATGCTCCCCCTTGTCGGTCTTGCCCACGCTTGGCTCCTCAGACGAGGTCGGTGTCGTGGAGCGTACGGTCGGTCACTTGTAGCCACCGGCTTCGGGCTTGGTCTCGCCCGGGGCCAGCGTCTTCGGGAGCTTCTTCTGGATGCGCAGCGCCGCCCAGAAGGTCAGGACGAACGCCACGAGGTGCTCGGTGACCACCACGAGGTCACGGATGACCTCGTACAGGTTGGTGGCCACGTCGAGGGTGTACTCGGGCCCCGGCGCCCACGGTGCCCAGCCCATCGGGATGGTCATCGATGCGGGGATGATGGGGCCGGCGAGCAGTTCCTGGTTGGAGTCGAGGAAGTAGATCCACGCCGACGGCAGGATGCCGTAGACCCACCAGAAGATGGCCAGGCCGCCGACCACCCCCATCGTCGCCGAGACCCACTCGCGCTTGCCGTACGTGATCTTGGCGATGTACAGCGGGAGCGCGATGAGCAGGACCCCCCAGATCCCCAGGATGACGAGGCCCCACCAGCCGTCGCCGACGCCGGACGGATCGCCGAACTCCCACAGGGCGCGCAGGGCGTCCGGCAGTGCGCCGAAGAACTCACCGAACCAGCTGAGTCTCACTGGCGACCCTCACAGGTGATCGGGCGACGCCGGATGGCGTCGACGGAGGCGGACACGTTGGACCCTTGAGTCCTGCGGACCACGCGGTGGGGGCCGACGCGACGCAGGACGGGACGCCACCCGGACCCGAGGGGCCGAGCGGCTGCACTGGCAGCCTACCAACGGCCGGGATTGGCTCACGAATTGCCGCCCGGGGCGCGCCACGGCGCCTACACCGTGACGTCGAGGTGCTCCTCGAGCAGCGCCGTGAGGCGCTCGGCCGTCAGCGGTCCGTTGTGCCGGTACCGCACGATCCCGTCGGCGTCGACGAGCAGGGTGTAGGGCGCCCCACGGCCCCCCGCGGCGTCGAAGTACGTGCCGTCGGGGTCCTCGACGAGCTCGTAGGTGACGCCGACCTCCTCGGCGAACGCCAGCGCCGCATCGACGCGGTCCTCGTAGTCGACGCCGACGAACCGGACCAGGTCGCCGGCCGCCTGGTGGACCGCCTCGAGGTCCGGCATCTCCTCGCGGCAGGGCCCGCACCACTCGGCCCAGAAGTTGACCACGAGCGGCTGCCCCAGCCAGCACGCCGTGTGGACCTGCTCGTCGCCGCCGAGCTCCGACAGGGTGGCGGCCGGCAGGGCGTCGCGGCCCTGTGGCACGGTCGCGGTGCTGCCGTCGGGACAGTCGACCTCCGTGGTGGTGTCGCCGCCCGCCGTGCAGCCGGCCGCGAGGACCGCGACGGCGGCCACGACCGCGGGCCAGCGTCCCCTCACAGGCTCGCCGCCGCCTCGTGGGCCGCCTCGACGACCCGGACGATGTCGTCGTCCGACATCGCCGTGGAGGTGAACACGACCTCGTACCCCGACGGGGCGAGGTAGACGCCGCGGTCGAGCATGGCGTGGAAGAAGCGCGCGTAGGCCTCGTGGTCACCGGCGGCCACGTCGGCCTGGTCGCGCGGTGCGGCGTCGGCGAACACGAAGCCGGCCAGCGTGCCGACCTGGGACACGGTCGCCGTGACACCGGCGGCGTCGAACGCGTCGCGGAACCCGGCGACCACCTGGTCCGTGGCAGCGCGCAGCCGGTCGTAGGCCGCGCCGGTCAGCAGCCGGAGCTGGGCCAGGCCGGCGGCGACGGCGACGGGGTTCCCCGACAGCGTCCCGGCCTGGTAGACGGGACCGGTCGGGGCGAGCTGGTCCATGACCTCGGCGCGACCGCCCAGGGCCGCCAGCGGGAAGCCGCCCCCCACGATCTTGCCGAGCACCGTCAGGTCCGGCGTGACGCCGTAGTGGCCCTGCGCCCCGTCGCGTCCCAGCCGGAAGCCCGTGATCACCTCGTCGAACACCAGCAGCGCGCCGCAGCGGTCCGCCTGGTCGCGCAGGAACGCGAGGAAGCCCTCGTCCGGGGGGACGAGGTTCATGTTCGCGGCCACGGGCTCGCACAGGATCGCGGCGAGGTCGTCGCCGTGCTCGGCGACGGCCGCGGCCACGGCGTCCCGGTCGTTCCACGGCACCGAGACGGTGTCGGCCACGGCCCCCTCGGTGACTCCCGGGGACCCGGGGATGCCCAGGGTCGCCACGCCGGAGCCGGCGGACACGAGCAGCGCGTCGCTGTGGCCGTGGTAGTGGCCGACGAACTTCAGCACGGTCGAGCGACCGGTCGCCCCGCGGGCGAGCCGCACGGCGGTCATCGCCGCCTCGGTGCCGGAGCTGACCAGCCGCACCATGTCGACGGACGGGATGGCGCCCACGATCTCCTCGGCCAGCTCGACCTCGCCGAGGGTCGAGGCGCCGAAGGTGGAGCCGTCCTCGAGGGCCTCGCGGGCCGCCGCGACCACGTGCGGGTGGGCGTGGCCGAGGGCGAGCGGGCCCCACGACCCGACGAGGTCGATGTAGCGGTTGCCGTCGGCGTCGACCATGGTCGCGCCCTCGCCGCGGGCGATGAAGCGGGGCGTGCCGCCCACGCCGGTGAAGGCCCGGACCGACGAGTTGACGCCGCCGGGGATGACCCGCTGGGCGCGTTCGAACAGGGTGGCGGAGGTGGAGGTGTTCATGGCCGGGGAGGGTACGGGTGCGGCGGCCCGGCACCCACGCCGTCGTACGCTGTCGTGGACGTGGACCCCACCCGACGTGCCTGGTCGCTCGCGGGGCTGTCGACGACAGCCGCGCTGGCTGCTGCTGCCGGCGGGGCGTCCTGGTACTACGCGTCGCGGCTGATCGAGGCCCCGGTCGACGTGGCCGTGTCGGAACCGGAACCCCACGACGTCGTCGAGGTGCTCGAGGTCGGCGATGACCGGGTGGTGCTGCAGGGCCCCGGTGCGGCCCGCGCCGGTCGGTGGGGCCTGGACGGCGAGGCTGGCGGCTACGGGCAGGTCCACGAGGTGCTCGAGGTCGCCGACCAGCGGGTCACCCGCCGGTTCCAGATCCTGCAGCCCGGGCTCGCCCCGGGCCCGGCCCAGCTGGACGGATACGCCTGGCCACCCGACGGGGCGACCCTGGACCCGCCGGCCCATGACGTCACGTACCGGTCGCCGGTCGGCCCGGCACCGGCGTGGTTCCTGCCGGGCGACGGCGACACCTGGGCGATCGCCGTGCACGGCCGCTCGGCGAGGCGCCACGAGGGGTTCCGCTTCGCGGCACCGATCGCCGCTCGCGGCATGCCGTTCCTGATGATCTCGTACCGCAACGACCCGGACGCCCCCCGCTCGCCGGACAACCGGTCCCACCTCGGGCACACCGAGTGGCAGGACGTCGAGGCGGCCATCGACCACGCGGTCGCACGCGGGGCCCGGGACGTCGTGCTCATCGGCTACTCGATGGGCGGTGCCTGCGTGGTGCAGTGCGCCCGCCAGTCGACACGGGCCAACCGGATCCGGGCGATGGTGCTCGAGGCCCCCGTCCTCGACTGGGGCCCGGTGGTGCGCCGCGCCGCGCTGGACCGGGGGCTGCCCCGTGCCGTGCTGCCGGCCCTGCTGCCACTGGCGATGGGACTGGCCCGGGCCCGGGTCGGCATCGACTTCGCACAGCTGCGCTCGGACCCCGCCGCGATGGCGCTGCCGACACTGCTGGTCCACGGCGAGGAGGACCCGGTCGTGCCGGTCGAGCTGTCCGACGCCCTGGCCGCCGCGCGGCCGGACATCGTCACCTACCTGCGCGTACCGGGTGCTGGCCACGTGCGGGCGTGGAACGCCGCCCCCGACCACGTGGAGATGTCACTGGGGGCGTTCCTGGAGGCGATCGTCGGCTGACCGGCGGTGGCCGAGGTCGGCCAGCAACCGGGCGACGCGGTCGGCGGCGGTGCCCGTCAGCCGCCCGGCGTCGAGCGCCTCGGCCAACGGGCGCAGGGCGTCGGCCACCCCGCGCTGGTCGTCGTCCAGCAGCCGAGCGAACTGCGGCGACAGCAGGTGCGCGTCCGGGTCGGACGCCGCCATGGCCATCGCGTCCAGCCACAGGTCGTGGCGCCGGAACGCGGCTGCCTCCTCCAGTCCCTCGTCGTCGCCCGGGACCACGACCTCGAGGTCGCGCCCCCACAGCTCCCGAACGGCCCGGGACGGCCGCTGCGACACCAGCACCGTTCCGAACGGCTGCCCACCGGTGTCGCCGGCACGGGTCAGCGCCCGCCGGACCTCGTCGACGGTGCGGTGGAAGTTCGGGTCCGACAGGGAGTAGCCGACGAACAGCAGGTGCTGGGTCAGCAGCAGCGCGTGCACGACGCCGGTCAGGGCGTTGCGGTCGGCGGCGTAGCGCAGGAAGTCCTGGCGGGTCAGGACGATGTCGTCGAGGTGGTCGACGTCGCCGTGGAGCTTCAGCAGCCAGCGCTCGTCGGGATCCGGGCGCTGGTACGGCAGCACCGCCATCGGCTGCCGTGCGCCGGCCACGGCCTGCTCGAACAGGTCGTCGTAGTTGGTGGTGACGACACGCGTGGCGCCCACCGAGGCCAGCAGGCCGTGGGCCAGGGAGTGGCGACGGACCGACCGGGTGAGGTCGGCGACGGCGGCCCGCAGCGCCCGGTCGCCGGCTTCGCCGCCGCCGAGCAGACGCCCGGCCAGCAGCGAGGCGACGTCCAGCGGGTCGAGCCCCCGCTCGGCCAGCACGTCCCGCAGCTCATCGGCCAGCGCCCCGTCGTCCAGCCGGTCGGTCACCGCCACGAGCAGGTCGCGCCAGCCGGGCAGCCCCGCGCCCATCGACAGGCCCGCCCCGACGAACAGGCCGAGCTCGTGGGGAGCGCGAGACCCGAGCCGAAGGGCCGAGGCCCTGGCCTCGTCCGCCAGGTGCCGGCCGAACAGGTCGTCCATGCCCACGAGGCTGCGCCGGGCGGCCTGGGCGGCGTCGTGCCGCAGGCGGTTCGGGGTCACGAGCACGAGGTCCACCTGCGCCATCGCGGCCAGCTCGACGAGGGCTGGCAGCAGCTCCCGCAGGACCTCGTCCGGGCGGTCCTGCATCCCGCCGGTCCCCGTGGCGACCAGCGGCAGGCCGAGCACCGGCCGCTCCCGCTGGGGCGTGCGGCCGAACGGCCCCCGAGGGCTCGGGGACGACGTGACCGCGGCCCCGGCCTCCTCCACGAACGCCCGGACACCCTCGAGGTACCAGCGCATGGGCATCGCCCGGTCGGCACCGATGTCGGTGAGCCACACCGGCGGGGCGTCGGGCCGCTCGACGGCCAGCGTGCGCTGGCCGGTGTGCCACCGGTCGGGGACGGCGGGCACCTCGGCGACCGCCGGGGCGGCCCACGGTTCGATCGTCAGGCTGGCGTCGGTCGGCAACAGCCAGCCGTCACAGTCCAGCCGGTGCAGGTCGCCGTGCACCACGAACAGGTGTCCCACGCGGCTCCCGTCGTCGCCGACGGCTGTCACGCTAGGCCACGTCCTCCACCGCAAGCTGCTCGAAGATCACGTTGTCGGCCAGGCGGCGGGCGTGGGCGAGCTCGTCAGGTGTCCGCACGGTCCAGGCGACCACCGCCCCGCCGGTCTCGCGGTAGGCCTGCACGGCCGGGTCGTCGAGGCCGTCGAGGTCGTACGAGACGGCGCACGGACGGACGAGCGGCAGCCACCGCAGCGTGCGCAGGCTCCAGCGCAGGAGGCCGGGTATGGGCGCGTCGGCCATCGGCCCCGCGGTCAGCACCCGCGGCACCTCGGGCGCGTGGGCGCGGAACCACTGCAGGGTCCGGGGGTTGAAGGAGGCCACGCACGTGCGACCGCGGTGTTCCGCCAGCAGGGCCGCGACCGCCGGGTCCAGCAGGGTCGCGGCCGGCGTCCGGTTCTTCACCTCCACCATCACCGGGGTGTCCCCGAGCACCGCCAGCACCTCGGCCAACCGTGGCACGCCGTGGTCGCCGCCGCCGAGCCGCATGGCGGCCAGCTCGTCGGCGGTGACGTCGGCCACGCTGTCCGGCCGTCCGGCGACCCGTTGCATGTCGACGTCATGCACCACGACGGGGATCCCGTCCCGCGAGCGCTGCACGTCCAGCTCCACGCCGACCCCGGCGGCCGCCGCGGCGGCAAAGGCGGGCAGGGTGTTCTCCGGGACGTCGGGCCCGTGCAGCCCACGGTGGGCCAGCGGGACCTCCCACAGCCATGCCGGCGGGTCGGGCAGGACGAGATCTCCCACCCGTCAGGCCATCGCGCGGGCCAGCTCCACGGCCGCGTAGGTGAGCACCTGTCCGGCACCCGCCCGGCGGATGGAGAGCACGGCCTCGGCCATGGCCCGGTCGCCGTCCAACCAGCCTCGCTCGGCGGCGGCGCGGATCATCGCGTACTCGCCGGAGACGTGGTACGCGGCCACGGGCACGTCGACGCTGGCCGCACAGTCGGCGACGACGTCGAGGTAGGGCAGGGCCGGCTTGACCATGACGGCGTCGGCGCCCTCCTCGACGTCGAGGAGGATCTCGCGGAGCGCCTCGGTGCGGTTGGCGGGGTCCATCTGGTAGCTGGCACGGTCGCCGAAGGCCATGGTGGACTCCGCGGCCTCGCGGAACGGGCCGTAGAACGCGGACGCGTACTTGGCCGCGTACGCCACGATGATGGTGTCGTCGAGCCCGGCGTCGTCGAGCCCGGCACGGATCGCGGCGACCTGGCCGTCCATCATCCCCGACGGCGCGACGACGTCGCAGCCGGCCTCGGCGTAGACGAGGGACTCGCGCACGTACCCCTCGACGGCGGCGTCGTTGAGCACGCGCCCGTCGTCGGCCAGGGGCCCGCAGTGGCCGTGGTCGGTGTACTCGCACGAGCACACGTCGGCCCACAGCACCACCTCGTCACCGACGGCGTCCCGGATGGCCCGGGTGGTGCCGGGCACGGGCCCGTCCGGGTCCCAGCCGGCGGCGCCGACCGGGTCCTTGGCCTCGGGGATGCCGAAGAGGATGAACGAGGCCACGCCGACGTCGAGGGCCTCGCGCACGGCCTCGACGGCGGACGCGCGGGTGTGCTGCACGACGCCGGGCATCGAGCCGATCGGGCCCGGCTCGTCGATGCCGTCCTTGACGAACAGCGGCAGGACGAGGTCGGCCGGGTGCAGCCGCGTCTCGGCGACGGCACGGCGCAGCGCCGGGGTGCGGCGGAGGCGGCGGCCTCGGGCGGCGGGGAAGGCGGGCATCACGGGCCTTTCGGCACGAAAGGTCAACGGTCGGTGTCCCAGGGGCGCAGCACGCCGATCGCGGCGGCGAGCGCACCGACGCCCAGTGCGAAGCCGAGGGCCTTGCGCCCCTGGCCCTGCTGCGCGGCCTCGGGCATGCGGGCCAGCCGGTCACGGGTGGTGTCCGAGAACAGCGGCGGACCCGGGGCCGGGGTGGGCTGTCGCCGTGGTGCCGGGTCCTCGGCCGTGTCCGGGTCGACGGCGGGACCGGCCTCCTGCTCGTCCGTGCCGCCGCTGGCGGAGGCCTCCTCGGCCGCGTCCACGATCGTGGTGTCGGCGCCGGCGTCCCGCGGCGCCAGCTCGGCGGACAGCTCGGCGCCGTACACGTACAGGCGCCCGGCCAGGTACATCAGCAGGAGCAGTCCGATGACGCCACCGAGCGCCCCGTACAGCTCACCGGCACGCGACACCTGCTGGGAGACATAGGTGGCGCCGAAGCCCTTCAGGAGCGTCCAGCCGAGGCCGGCGAACAGGGCCCCCGGGACCAGTTGCCGAACCGACAGCCCCTCCCTGGTCCCGAACAGCCGGTACGCCACGAGGAACAGGAGCACGTCCAGCAGGTAGATGCCCACCCACGTCAGGGCCGGGGCCAGCACCTCCATCACGCCGAACAGGGACATGCTGTCGAGGGCCCCGAGCAGACCCGAGGCCGCGACACCGCCGATGGCCAGCAGACCCAGCACGACCAGTGCGACCACCTGCTGGAGCTTGCGCTTGAGCCCCGACAGGGCGAGGAGGTCGACGCCGAAGATCACCAGCGTCGCGGTCTGGGCGGCGTTGACGACGCGCAGGCCACTGAGCAACGTCGTGATCAACCCGATGCCCGCCACGGACCCGCGGTTGCGGATGACGCCCTCGAGCGCGCTGGCCACGCCCGTCTCACCGCCGCCGAGGGCGCCGGAGAACCCGGGGATGGCTCCCTGGATCGTCGCCGCCACGTTGGCAAGCTGCTCCTCGGACGCATCGGCCAGCACGAACCCGACGCCGGCGAGCGCGAGCAGCAACAGGGGGAACAGGCTGAGGAAGCCGAAGAACCCGATGGCGCCGGCGAACTGGTCCCCGGCGTCGGCCTTGTAGCGGTCCTGCACGCGCATGGCGGTGCCCGCGACGGGCATCTCGTACAGCCGGTCCTTGAACGCCATGCAGGTCCTGGGGGCGCGTCATGGGGATGGAAACCAGCGTAGTGACGCGGGCACGGCCGGGATCAGCGCCGCAGGGTGGCGGCCTCGTCGCAGAGGGCCTGCACGAGGCCGTCCAGCGTGTGGGGGTCGGCCTGGCGCGCGACCTCGACACCAAGGTCCCGGGCGGTGCGGGTGGTCACGGGTCCGATCGAGACGACACGGCCGGACCACGTCTCCTCGCCCATCAGCTCGACGAAGTTGCGGACGGTGGACGACGACGCGAACGCCAGCAGGTCGATGCGGCCGGCGGCGAGGTCGGCCATGACGTCGTCGGCCAGCCGCTCCGGCCGCACGGTGCGGTAGGCGGCGACCTCCACCGGGATCCACCCCTTGTCCCGCAGGCCGTCGGCCAGCATGTTCGTGGCGATGTCTGCCCGTGGCAGCAGCACGTGGCCCGACCCGGCGGGGTAGGCCTCGGCCAGCCCGGTCGTGGTCGCGACGTCGGGGACGACGTCGGCGACGACGTGCAGACGCTCGGCCAGCCGGTCGGCGGTGCCGGGACCGACGCAGGCGACCGTGTCGACCCTCGCCAGCACCCGGCTGTCGAGGCCCGCGGCCTCCAGGGCGGCGGCGAACGCGTCGACCCCGTTCGGCGAGGTGAGGCAGATCCCGGCGAAGGCGCCGTTGGCGACGTCGCTGACCGCCTCGGCGAGGTGGTCGTCGTCGCCCGGCTCGACCCGGATCGTCGGGGCCTCGATCGGCTCGCCCCCGAGCGAGCGGACGTGCATGGACAGCCCCGATGCCTGGTCACGGGTCCGCGGCACCAGCACCCGCAGCCCGTTGAGGGGCAGCCGCTGCTGCCACGCGGTCACCACCGTCGGGATGCCGGCGGCCGGCGGGACCGGCGGCTCGACCTCGAAGGGAATGCCGGCCCGGTCGAGCGTCGCCAGCTCGTCGATCACCCCGGGTGCCCGATGGACCGGCAGGTGGTGGACGAGGCGCACGACCACGTAGTCCCCGGGGTCGACCGGCGACCCCGTCGGCCGCTGCTGGACCTCGGCGTCGGGGGCCAGCCGGAGGACGGGCCCGTCAGCGGGCCCGTCGAGCAGCAGCACGTCCGCGGACGCGAGCAGCACCGCCGCCCGCGCGGTCAGCTGGGTGACGTCGTCGGGCACGCCCACGACGTAGACGTGGCCGGGGCGCCCGGGCGCACCACCGAGACCCGCCAACGAGCGGGCCAGCGACGACCCCACCTCGCCTCCCCTCCTCATCGGTGCAGCACGTCCTCCCCGACCGCCTCGCGCAGCGTCTCGGCGAGGGTGGCACCGAGCCGCTCGGGCTCGGTGACCGCCGCCTGGTGGCTGGCCCGTTCCAGCCGCGTCCCGTTGGGGTCGCTCAGCATGCCGAGCAGCTCCAGCCGCTGCTGGCCGTCCGGGCCGGTGGTGAGGTGGGCGTGGGCGCCGATGGGCGAGGTGCAGCCGCCGCCGAGCGAGGTCAGCAGCCACCGCTCGGCCGTGACGCACAGGTTCGTCTCGCGATGGTCGATCCGCGCCAGCGCCTCGAGCGTGTCGGTGTCGTCCTCGCGGGCCTCGATGCCGAGCACCCCCTGGGCGGGCGCGTGCAGCACCTCGCCGTGCTCGAGCGGCACGGCCTGCAGCCCGTCCAGGTCGGGGGCGAGCCGGAGCAGCCCGGCGAGCGCGATCACGACCCCGTCGAGGTGGCCGTCGCGGACCTTGCCCATGCGGGTGACGATGTTGCCGCGCAGCGGCTGGACGAGGATGTCGCGACGGACCTTGGCGATCTGGGACTTCCGGCGGGCCGAGGAGGTCCCGAGGGTGACCTGGCGGTTGCGGGGCAGGTCGGCCAGGCGCGCCCCGTCGCGGGTGATGAGCACGTCGCGGGGGTCCACCCGGCGTGGCACGCACGGGATCACGAGCCCCGGGTGGGGTGCGGTCGGCAGGTCCTTGTAGGAGTGGACGACGAAGTGGCAGTCACCGGCCAGCACGGCCTCGCGGGTGCGGTCGATGAACAGGCCCTTGGAGTCGAACGACTCGATGGCGCGCTCGGGGTGCTCGTCGCCGGTGGTCCTGAGCGGCACGAGCTCGAACGGCCGGTCCGTCAGCGTCTGCAGGGCCTCGCCCACGGTGCGGGCCTGGGCCTGCGCCAGTCCCGACCGGCGCGTCGCGATGCGCCACGTCACAGGATCTCCGTCAGTCGTCGGTGGGGTCGTCGAGGTCGAACAGGTCGCGCAGGACCTCGGCGGCCACGTCGGCGCCCCCGGCATCGGCCAGTTCCTTGAGCCGCACGGTGGGCTCGTGGAGGAAGGTGTTGACGAGCCCGCGGGTGACGGCCTCGACGGCCTCGCGCTGGTCGTCGTCGAGGCGGGACAGGCGCCGGCCGAGTCGGTCCAGCTCGGCCACCCGCACGTCGTCGGCCCGCTGGCGCAGGGCACGGATGGTGGGCTCGACCTCGATGGCGTTCAGCCACGCGGAGAACTCGGCCGCCTCCTCGGCGACGATCCCCCGGGCGGCCTCGACGGCGTCGCCGGTCGCGCGCTGCTGGGCGAGGTCGCGCACGTCGGCGATCCCGACCACGCTGACACCGGGCAGCTCGCCGCAGGCCGGATCCACGTTGTGGGGCATGGCGAGATCCAGCAGCACGAGCGGGCGCTGCGACCGGTCGCCGGTGACGAGGTCGGCCGTGATGACCGGGTCGGGCGCGCCGGTCGTGCAGACCACCGCCTCCGCAGCGTCGAGTCCGGTGGCGAGGTCCTCCTCGACCGTCCCGGCGACCCGGAGGGCCAGACGCTGGGCCTTGTCGGTGGAGCGGTTCCACACCCGGACGGAATTTGCCGTGCCGTGGAGCCGGTCGGCGGACAGCCAGCCGATCTTGCCAGCGCCGACGATCAGGGCCGAGCGGTCCTCGAGGGAGCCGCCGAGGCGTTCGGCGACGAGGTCGAGGCCGATGTCCACCATCGACGAGGCCCCGGCGCCGATGTCGGTCTCGCGGCGGACGCGGCGGCCGACGCGGACCGCCTGCCGGAACAGGCGCTGCAGCATGCGGCGGGCGGTGCCCTCGGCACGGGCCTGCTCCATCGCCTGCTTGACCTGCATGGCGATCTGGCGCTCGCCGACGACCATCGACTCGATGCCCGACGCGACGGCGAACAGGTGGCCCGCCGCCGTCTCGTCGAAGTTCACCTCGATGGCGTCGAGCGCCTCCTCGCGGCGGTCCCCGGCGCGGTGCCCGAACCACTCGGTGACCTCGTCCAGCCCGGGGTGGAACCGCGACACGTGGACGTAGACCTCCACGCGGTTGCAGGTCGACACGACGGCCGCCTCGAGCACGTGCTCGAGGGCCACCAGCTCCGCCAGGGTCTTGCGGTGCTCGTCCGCCGGCACGGCCAGCCGCTCCAGCAGTGCCAGGTCGGCCCGGTGGTGGCTGACGCCCAGCATGAGGACGGACATGAGCCCTCCGGCGGGAGTGGATGGGTGACGGGGCCCGCGAACGGGGGCGAGGGGGCCCCGGGGACCGGCGGCGGATGCAGTCGCCACCGGTGCGCGTGTGCGGGGAAAGTCTACCGGCCACCCGGCACCCCCAGTACCGGCGGGATCAGGCCGTGGTGCGCTCGCCGGCGGTGCGGTCCGCGGTGTCGAGCTGCTCGTAGAACGACAGGATCTGCAGCTCGGTGGACAGGTCGACGTTGCG
>CAZDIF010000033.1:0-12344 GCA_964505365.1 uncultured Actinomycetota bacterium | reverse complement strand
CGCCGCGCTGTCGATCTTCGGTGTCATGGGGCATCCTCCGTGTTGGCACCGGCCGGCGAGAACCCTGCCGCCTCCGAGCCATTCCGCCGCCCGGACGTGGTGCGCGGGAGGCGCGACGGCACGTCCGCACGCCGCACGCCAACAGGCGGTCAGGCGTCTCCACTCGGTTCGAGCCGCGTGTCGGGCTGGAAGGCGAACCAGACGAACCAGAACGTGTCGTCGCGGGGGACCTCCTCGAGGCGCTCCCCGGCGAGTTCGCCCTCGACGGCCTCGCCCAGCAGGTTCCACCGCGATCCGGTCTGCTCGTCGACGAACCCGTCGTCCCCGTCGGGCGCGAACGTCAGCTCCGTGCCATCGGGGAGCACCGGGACGAACACCCCGGTGGAGCCGACGTCGGTGCCCTGGTCGATGTCGGAGGTGTCCAGTGCGGAGGCCTGGCCGGGCTGCCACCAGACCGTGACCCGCTGGCCGTCGAGCTCGACGTCGATCACCCGTTGCTCGCGCAGGTCCGGCAGCGGCACCGCGACCGGATCGACCTCGGCCCCGATGCCCACGACGCGGGTTCCCTTGGCCAGACGGTCGTCGGTCGGGCCGTCGAACAGGAACGGGTCGTTGGTGCCCTCGTACCCGACGTAGGGGTTCTGGCCGTACACCCGCCCGGGGATGCTGTCGCGGGACAGCACCAGCCCGTCCGGGGTGGCGTCGCGGAACTCCTCCCAGTCCAGCAGCGACGTCGACAGCCGCTCCAGCTTCGTGCCGACGAGGTCGGGGTCGCCCATGACGGCCTGGCCGAGGAACTGCGACCACAGGGTCAGCGTCTGCCGGTCGTACATCACCAGGTTGGATCGGTACAGGCGCCCCGACGTGCCGAAGTCCAGCACCTGCCCGTCGACGGTGCGCAGGAACGCCAGCCCCGAGTTGCACAGCGGGCAGTAGGTCACGACCACCGGGACGCCGCCGACGACGTCGTTGACGATCTCGTGCTGCGTGAAGATCGCCAGCGGGTAGGCGCGCCGGTCGCCGTCGACCTCGGCGACCATCACGGGGCTCTGGGGCTCCAGCCACTGGTCGGCGGTCGGCACGTCGTCGAAGCACGGGTCATCGATCGGGCGGATCCCGTCGGGTGGGGGCCCGCCCCGGATGATCTCGTCCGGGTCGAAGCCCTCCAGCACGGCCGGGTCCGGCTGGTCCCACGGGAAGGTGGTCGAATCGGTCGCCGGTGCCTCCTCCACGTCGCCTCCCGGCAGTTCGTCGACGGGCGTGCATGGTCGGCCGTCCGCGGCGGCCGTGGGCGTCCCCGTTCCGGTCCCGGGCGACGGAGACGTCGTCGACGTCGGCGAGGACGACCCCGACCCGGGCCCCGCGGAACACGCCGTGGCGGTCAAGGCGGCGACCACCAGCATGGTGATCCGGACACGGGGAAGCATGGGACCTCGGAGACGGGGCCGTCGAGTGAGGCAACACACGGCGACACCGGTCTCTTCCACCGACCTTGGCGCCCTCAGCGCCCCAGCAGCCGGTCGACGAACGCGCCCAACGGTGACGCCGGCGGGGGATCCTGGTCCTCGGGCAGCTGGTCGGGAGCCTCCTGGGCCACCGCGCGCATGACCTCGCGCGGGGTGGGGTTGACCAGCGCCACGTTCCCGACCCGCACGGTCGGCACGGTCTCGCTGCCGCCCGTGACGCGGCGCACGAACGCGGCGGCGTCCTCGTCGTCCCAGATGTTCGCCCGGCCGAAGGCCAGTCCTGACCGGTCGAGCTGCCGCAGCAGGCTGGAGCAGAACCCACAGCCGGGGCGCCAGTAGACGGTGATGGTCTCGGTGCTCATCCAGCCTCGCGAGTCGGTGGCAGGACGGACAACCCGACCGGGCCGCCCGTCCTTCCGTGCGCCGTGCGGATCGGCGTCAGGTGACGGGATCCTCGTCGTCGCGGGACTCGGAGGACGAGACGGAATCGGCGAAGGCCCGCAGTCGTGACATGGCGGCCGGATCCGGAGCCTGTCGCAGCCCCTCCAGGGAATCCTTGACGCGCTGGTAGAGGTCGGCCTCGATCCCGCACCGCTCGCAGTGTTCGAGGTGCGCGGCGACCATCCCGGCGTGGCGGTCATCGAGCTCGCCGTCCAGGTAGGCCTGCAGCACCTTGCGGACCCGGTTGCAGTCGGGCATCAGCAGACGCTGGATCAGGTTCACCGCGTCACCTCCTCGAGATGGCCGGCGCGTTCCAGGGCGTCCCGCAGCCGCCGGCGGGCACGATGCAGCCGGCTCATGACCGTTCCGACGGGAACATCGAGCAGCTCGGCTGCCTCCTTGTAGGACAGTCCATCGATGTCCACCAGGGCCACGACGGCCTGGTGGTGGTCCGGGAGGGCGTGCAGTGCCTCGACCAGCACCGGGTCGACGACGCGCTCGAGGGCCGGTTCCGCGGAACCGTCCCGCCCGTCGGCACCGGGAGCGGGGACCGCACCCAGCGTCCGGTCCGGGTCGTACAACAGGGACGGTGTCTGCTTGCGGCCGCGGTTGATGTTGGTGTTGCGCAGGATCGTCAGCAACCACGCGCGCGGGTAGCGGCCGTCGAACCGGTCGATGGCGCGGAAGGCCCGCACCAGCGTGTCCTGCACCAGGTCCTCCGCGTCGTGTGGGTCTCGGGTCAGCCGCATCGCCATCCCGTAGAGCAGTTCGAGCTCGGGCACGACGTAGGTCTGGAACGCGTGCTCGCGCTCCACGTCGGCGGCGGGCTGGGCGGGGTCCACGTCCTGTGCAACTGCCACGCGGCGGCAGATGTTCCCGCCGTGGCACGACGACGGACGCCAGCAGGCTCCTCGCCCCCGGACCGGCCCGTCCCGCGCGTTCCGTGACGGGCGACGCGGAATGCAGGGCCCCGCACCGTGGTTGCCACGCACACACCTCCACGGGGCACCCATGTCACGGCCGAACGGACGGAGTCGCGATGACGCCAACACGGCGGTGGACACGGCGGTGGACACGGCGCACCCCGGACTGTCGTCGTGTCGCGCGCGTGTTGCAGGCCTACCTCGACGGGGAGCTCGCCGAGGACGACTCCATGATGGTCGTGGCGCACCTGCAGGAGTGTCGGCGATGCGGCATCGACGAGCGCGTGTACCAGCACGTCAAGCAGATGCTTCGGGGACTCGCCGTCGCACCCGACCCGATCGCCGTGGCCCGCCTCCGCGAGTACAGCGCGAGCCTCGACGATCGCCAGCGCCCGTGAAGGTCGGTTGTGACGACCGCCGGTCCGGTGCCCGCAGCCGCGAGCTGGGGCGGGTGGTGCTGCTGGCGGCGGTCCTGGCGGCGCTCGGCGTCGCGGCTGCCCGGGCGGGCGTGGACGTCGACACGATCGGCGCGGTGGTCGCCGACGCCGGGTGGCTGGCCCCGGTGGCCTACATCGGCGTCTACGCCGCCCTGACGGTCGCCATGGTGCCGGGGACCATCCTGACGCTCAGCGGCGGCCTGCTCTTCGGAGTCGCCCTCGGCAGTGCCCTGACCGTGGTCGGCGCAACACTCGGGGCCGTCGCGGCCTACCTGGTCGCGCGTGCCACCGGCCGAAGCCTGGTGGACCGGCTCGCGTCCGGGTGGGTGGAACGGGTCGACGCCTGGCTGGGCGCCCGTGGGCTCACCGCCGTGGTGACGCTGCGCCTGATTCCGCTCGTCCCGTTCAACGCGGCCAACTACGCCGCGGGGGTCACCGCGATTCGGTTTCGTGACTACGTCCTGGGGACGGTCGTCGGGATCGTGCCCGGCGTCGTCGCCTACACCGCCCTCGGAGCCGGGGTCGCGGATCCGACCGGTCCCGGGTTCATCGCCGCGGCAGTCGGCCTGGCGCTGCTGGCTGTGGTGGGCAGCTACATGCTGCAGCGACGCGGCCGTAGCGTGTAGCCGACCGCCGACGGTCATGGCAGGTGGGCGGACCCGACACCGAGGCCGAAGACGGCGACGAACACGACGCCGATGAGCCCGAACAGGCCGGCGAAGAAGCGCTTGGCCGCGACCTCGGGGACCCGCCCCTGCAACCTCGTGCCGAGCACGGCGCCCACGACGGCCCCCGGAACCGCCCAGACGAGCAGGTTCCACGGGATCGCCGCGAACCCGCCCTCCCGGGCGAGCTCGACCAGGTGTGTCAGGGCGGCGCCCAGGACGGTGGCGGCGACCACCACGGTGGAGGTCGCCGCCGCGACGGGAGCCGGGATGCGGGACCGGCGGACCAGTCCCGGCAGCGTGGCCTCCCCCACGCCGGTGGAGATCAGGCCCGCCAGCACGGCCCCGGCGCCCGACAGGGCCCGTTGACCGGGCAGGCCGCGAAGCCGGTACTGGAACACGAGGCCGTCCCTCGTCTCGATGCGGCGGCAATCCTCGTCGCCGTCGGACACGGCCCCCGGTCCCGGACCCGTCGGCGCGGGTTCCGCGTCGTCCTCACCTCGACCGGCCTCCTGGAGCAGCACGACCGCCAGTCCGAGCATCAGGACCCCGTAGCCGATCCGCAGGCCGTCGGGCGGGACCCAGCGGGCCGCCACGGCCCCGAGGATCGCGGCGGGCACGGTCACGACCGCGAGGCGACGGGCCGTCACGGTGTCGACCAGCCCGCGACGCAGGTAGCGGTACAGGCCGGTCCCGAACCCTGAGGTCTCGAGGAACAGCGACATGCCGACCGCCGCGACCGTGGTCAGGGTCGGTACCCCCAGCAGCGGGAAGCCGATCAGGAAGACGGGCATCAGCATGGCGGCGCCGCTGATCCCGCTGAACATCGCGGCAGAGGCGATCACGATGCAGACGGGCAGCATGAACCAGTACACGAGCCACGGATCGGCGGCAAAGGGCATCGACGTCACCGTGACGCCGTGGGGCCCCCGGTGGCCCCACTGGCCGTGCCGGCGGCGAGGTCGGTGACCTCGACGATCTCCACGACAACCTCGGCGTCGGGTACGGGGCGGGAACGGCGAAACCGGGCAGCCATCCGACGTGTTCCACCGAGGAACAGCCGTACCGCCCCAGTCGTTGCCCTGTCCCCGACCCCGGAGCCGCCCGTGCCTCGCCTCATGACCGCCCTGCTGACCGGTCTCGCGCTCGTCGGGGTGGGATGCGCCGACGTGGACGAGGCAGCTGACGGGGCCCCGGCGACCCTCGACGAGGTGGAGGTGCGCCCGTTCAGCGAGATCCAGGACGGTGAGGTGAGCTTCGAGGCCGATCCCCTCGACCCGTCGGCGGGGATCTTCCGGGTGGACACCACCGAACCGGCGATCTGCGCGATCGTGTGGGGCGAGACCGAGGACCTCGGCCGTTTCAACAACAGCCTCGCGATGAACGGCACCGGCATCATCGAGCACGACGTGAAGCTCCCCGACCTGGAGCAGGGCCGCGAGTACGTCTACGTCATCCAGGGCACGACCGCCGACGGCACGCTCTACCGCAGCGAGGCCGACACGTTCGTCATCCCGGCGTCCTCCGCCGCCCCCGCCGGGCCAGCCACCGACCTCGGTCCGAACCTGGCCGCGGACGCGACCATCGTCGACGTGTCGAGCGAGTTCAACAGCAGCTTTGCCGCGGCCAACGCCATCGATGGCGACCTGTCGACGGAGTGGTCCAGCCGCGACGACGGCGACGACGCCCACGTCACGCTCGACCTCGGCTCCCCGACGGACATCTCCGGGGTGGCCTTCCTGACCCGGTCGATGGCCGACGGCACGGCCATCACGGAGACGTTCACCGTGACGCTCGACGACGGTGAGGTCCTCGGCCCGTTCCCGGCCGGCAGCCCGGCCGACGCACGCGTCGCGGAGGTCGACGCCACCGGCCGACGACTGACGTTCGAGGTCGCCTCGTCGACCGGCGGCAACGTCGGCGCCGTCGAGATCCAGGTGTTCGGCTCGTGACCGCAGACCCCGGCCGTGTGGGGCGACCCGTCGGAGTGACGAGCCCGTGGACGGAAGAGGATCGCCGGGCCGCGGGTTGACCCGACCGACACCCCCCGGCCACCCAACCCAGCCGCTTCCGTGCGAGGTCACATCCGTGCGCTCACCGGATCCCCGCCGGCTGCGTCCTCCCGCCCTGCTCGTCACCGCCGCCGTGCTCGCCGTCTCCTGCACCACGACGCCCGCTGGCCCGACGCCGGACTCCACCCCGGCCCCGGCTGCAGCCGAGGGCTTCGACGAGGTCCTGGAACGGGCGCGCGGACAGACCGTGCAGTGGTGGCTGTTCGGGGGCGACGACCGTGTCAACGCCTACATCGACGAGCACGTCATCCCCGCCGCCGCCGAGCTCGACGTGACCCTGGAACGGGTCCCGATCTCCGACACCGCGGACGCGGTCCAGCGTGTCGTGGCGGAGGTCCAGGCCGGCGAGGAGGAAGGGGCCGTCGACCTGATCTGGATCAACGGCGAGAACTTCGCTGCCGGGAAGCAGGCAGGCCTGTGGCTGCAGGACTGGGCCGGCGACCTGCCGAACGCGCGGTTCGTGGACCCGGACACGGTCGACACGGACTTCGGCGTCCCCGTCGAGGGCCAGGAGTCCCCGTGGAGCCGTGCGCTGTTCGTGTTCGCCCACGACACCGAGCGCGTCCCCGACCCGCCGGGCACGTTCGAGGAGCTGCTGGCATTCGCCCGCGGCAACCCCGGGCGCATGACCTATCCCGCACCCCCGGACTTCACCGGCTCCGCCTTCGTTCGGCAGGTCGTCGACGCGATGGGCGAGGACGCGGCGATGGCGTGGCTGTCGGAGCTGCAGCCGCTGCTGTGGCGTGACGGCCGGACACACCCGGGCAGCGAGGCCGAGCTCAACCAGCTCTTCGCCAACGACGAGGTCGACCTCGCGATGAGCTACGACCCCGGCTTCGTCCAGACCGCGGTCGCCCAGGGCACCTTCCCCGAGACCACGCGGCCCTTCGTCCTCGACCGTGGCACGCTGAACAACGTCAGTTACGTGACGATCCCCGCCAACGCCGCCGACCGAGCGGGAGCCCTCGTCGTGGCCAACCTCCTCCTCGACCCCGAGCTGCAGGCCATCAAGGCCGACCCGGCCGTGCTCGGCGTGCCCACCGTGCTGGACCTCGACCGGCTCGGCCCGGAGCAGCAGGCCGCCTTCGACGACGCCCTGGACAGCCCCTACGTGCTCGAGGACCACGGGCCGCTCCTGCCCGAGCTTCCGGTCGACCGGGTCGAGGCGATCGAGGACCGCTGGCGGCGGGAGGTGCTGCCGTGACGCTGCCACTCGCCTGTGAGGCGCTGGCCTGCCGGATCGGCGGGAGGATGATCCTCCGCGACCTCGACCTCCACGTCCCCGGCGGCACCCTGACGACGGTCGTGGGCCCGTCCGGTGCCGGCAAGACCACGCTGCTGCGGGCCATCGCCGGCCTCGCCCCGGTCACCGCCGGAGGGGTGCGGCTCGGGGAGCTCGAGCTGTCGACCCAGCCCGTCCACCGGCGCCGCCTCGCGGTCGTCTTCCAGGAGCCACGGCTGTTTCCCGGCATGAGCGTGCGGGACAACGTCGCGTTCGCGCTGCGGATGGCCGGCGTGCCGAAGCGGGATCGCCGCGGCAGGGCCGACGACCTGCTGGAGGAGGTCGGGCTGGCGGGCACCGGTCGACGACCCGTCGACGGGCTGTCGGGCGGCGAGGCACAGCGCGTGGCGCTGGCCCGGGCGCTGGCCGGCGATCCGTCCCTGCTGCTGCTCGACGAGCCGCTGTCGTCGGTCGACCCTGCCCGGCGCGAGGAACTGCGGGGTCTCATCGCCCGCGTGCAGCGCGATCGCACCGTCACTGCCCTGTACGTCACGCACGACCGCGGCGAGGCCGCAGCGCTGGGCGACCACGTGGCCCTGCTGCTGGAGGGGCGCGTGGTCCAGCACGCCACCCCGCGAACGGTCTTCGAGCGCCCGGCCGCCCCGGTCGTGGCCCGGTTCTTCGGTGCGAGCCTGCTGTCCGGTCCCGTGGTCGACGGTCGCCTGCGCCACGGTGGCGTCGACCTCCCCGTCCCCGGGCCCGACCGGACCGCCACCGTGTCCCTGCGTCCCGAACACCTCGAGCATCGTGCGGTCACGGACCCGACGGCCCTCGGCACGATCACCGGGACCGTGCGGACCAGCGAGTACCAGGGGGGCCACCATCGGCTCTCCCTCGATGTCGGCATCGGCACGGTGCTGGCCGACCTGGCCCTGGCGGTCGCGCCGCGACCCGGCGACCGGATGACCCTGACCGTCGACGCCGACCACGTCTGGGCACTACCCGACCCGTCCGGCCAGTCCGGCACGACCGACCGCCTGGAGACCCCGTGAGTGTGTACGACCTCGTGGTGGTCGGCGGCGGCACCGCCGGGCTGACCGCGGCCGTCGGCGCCGCCGGCCTCGGCGCCCGGGTGCTGCTGGCCGAGGAGGATCGGACCGGCGGCGACTGCCTGTGGACGGGCTGCGTGCCGAGCAAGGCGCTGATCGCCTCCGCCCGGCGCGCCCACGGGATGCGCACCGCGGACACCGTGGGCCTCGACCCGGTCGACCCGACGGTGGACCTGCCCCGGATCATGGCCCGCGTGCACGACACCATCGCGGCGATCGAGCCGCACGATTCTCCCGAGCGGCTGCGCCGGGCGGGGGTCGAGGTCGCGCACGCACGGGCGCGATTCGTGGCCCCGGGACGCATCGACGTGGGCGGACGGGTCGTCGCGACGCGATCCGCGCTGATCGCCACGGGATCGGCTCCCGTGCTCCCGCCCGTGGACGGGCTCGCCGAGACGGACCCGCTGACCTCGGACACGCTGTGGGGGCTGCGCGAGCTGCCCGAGGGGCTGGTCGTGCTGGGCGGCGGGGCGGTCGGGTGCGAGCTCGGGCAGGCGCTGGCGCGCCTGGGGTCCCGGGTCACCCTCGTCGAGATGGCCGACCGGCTGCTGCCGACCGCGACACCCGAGGTGGGCGAGGTGCTGGCCGACGCCCTCACGGCGGAGGGGGTCGACGTCCGGGTCGCGACCCGGGCGGTGAAGGTCGGCGACGGGGAGGTCGTCGTCGACGGGCCGACCGGCCACGACACGGTCTCCTTCGACCGCATCCTCGTCGCCGCCGGTCGCCGGCCGGCCACCGACGACCTCGGCCTCGACCGGATCGGCGTCGAGACGACCGACAGCGGGCACGTGGTCGTGGACGACACCATGCGCACGACCGCGGCGCACGTCTTCGCCGCCGGTGACAGCACCGGCCGGATGCCGTTCACGCACGTGGCCGGGGCACACGGTGTCCTGGTCGTGGCGAACGCCCTGTTCGGGCTCCACCGGGCCGTCGACCACGACGCGATCCCCTGGGCCGTGTTCACGGACCCCGAGATCGCCCACGTCGGGCTGACCCCCGCCGACGCGCGCGATCGATGGGGCGACGACGCGATCGTCGCCCGCTTCGACCACGACCAGCTCGACCGCGCCGTGACCGAGTCGGACATCCGGGGCCTGGCGATCCTGGTCGCCGACCCCCGCGGGCGGATCGTCGGGGCGACCCTCGCCGGCGACGCCGCCGGCGAATCCATCGCCGAGGTCGTCGCGTGGATCCGATCGAAGGGGACGCTCCGTGACCTCGGGCAGACCGTCCACGCGTACCCGACCATGGGCATGGCACCGTGGCACGCCGCATCTGCACACCTGCGATCGCGATACCTGTCCCCCGCCGTCCGACGGGCCGCTCGCCCCGTCCTGTTCGCCCTCCGCCACATGGCACGCCCCCGGCCATGATCCCGCCCCTACGGACGCAGCACGCCCACGGCGAACACGACGCGCTGCGCAACCGTGACGGCGACCACGGCCGCGAACGCCCACGCCAACGGCGCCATGGCGCCCGGGGCCAGCACGAACAGGGCGTGGGCGGCGACCGTCTCGGTGCCCTCGGCCAGTCCACGCGTGAACACCAGCGACCGCTCGTCCTCCAGGCCCGTGCGCTGGCGACCCCGCTCGACGATCGACGAGAACGCCAGGAAGGCGGTGCCGTTCACGTAGTAGGTGGCCAGCAGCACCAGCAGCGCCACCCGGGCATGGGGCGCTCCGATCGCACAGCCCACCACGAACGCGCCGTACACGGTGAAGTCGGCGACGACGTCGAGGTAGCCGCCACGGTCGGTGACCCGCCCCGCCTGCCGCGCCACCGCCCCGTCGAGCCCGTCCAGCACGCGGCTCGCCAGCCACAACCCCAGTGCCAGCAGCCACGCCGCCGCCGCCGCGGCCACGGCCGACCCGAGGCCCAGGACGAACCCGCCCACGGTCAGGGTCGCGGGCGCCACCCCCGCGCCGGCCAGACGGCCCGCGACCGACGACAGCACGGGGTCGAATGCAGCACGAGCACGCTGGTCGAGCACGGCGGGTCCAGTCGTCGCAGGGCGGGCATGCCGCCAACCGGCGACACCCGCGGGCTGTTCCGGGTGGGTGACCCATGATGCCGCGGCTGCGTGCGTGGGCGCCGGCACTGCCCGCCCTGGCCGTGGTCGGCGTGCTCTTCGGCGGGGCCCTGCTCGGGGCGGCTCGGACGAGCCTCGACCTCGATCCCCTCCGCCCCGGCGGCGTCGGGCTGGACGCCTGGCGGCAGGCGCTGACCGACCCGGCCTTCCGGTCCGCCGTGGCCTTCACCCTCGCCACGACGGTGGCCGGCACCGCCGTCACCGTGGTGCTCGCCGTGGGCGTGGCGGCCGCCCTGCGCGGCCGGGCCTGGGCGCGAGCCGTCGCGACCCTGCCCGTCCTGGTCCCCCACCTGCTGGTCGCGGTGGTCACCGTCCTGTGGCTGGGCCCCGGGGGCCTGGCCGACCGGCTGGTCGCGGGACTGCCCGTGCAGGTGGTCCGGGCCGGGTCGGGCCTCGGCATCATCCTGGTCTACGTGGTCAAGGAGGTCCCGTTCCTGGCCCTGCTCCTGCTGGCCGGGTGGGACCAGGATGTCGCCGCCCGCGAGGAGGTCGCCGCGGTCCACGGCGCCGGCCCCCTCGCCCGCCTGTGGACCGTCGTGCTCCCGTCACTGCGAGTTCCCCTCGTGATCGGCACCACGGTGGTGGCCGCCTACATGCTGGGGGCCTTCGAGGTGCCCCTGCTCGTCGGGCCGACGGCGCCGGACACGATGGCCACCTACGCCCTGCGTGCCACCCGGACGGCCAGCCTCACCGGCCAGGCCGTGGCCGCGGCGGTACTGCTGATCGCGGCGGTGGCCAGCCTCGCCGTGGCCGGACTCGGCGCCCTGGCCCTGCGAGGTCGACGTGGCTGACCACACGACGGGGTGGACGGTCACCCGGGCGCGACCCCGCTGGGCGTGGCTCGTCGCGGCCGTTGCCGTGCTGCCGCTGGCCGTCCTGCCCATCCGCGCGATCGCCGACATCTGGCGCGCGCCGGCGCTGGTGCCCCAACGGTTGGGGACCCGCGGCCTCGAGGTCCTCGCCAGCCCGGGCACGCGGGTCGGCGAGGCCGTGACGACCTCCCTCGTGGTGGCCCTGCTGGCCACGGTCATCGCGCTCGTGCTCGGCTGGCCCGCCGCCCGTGTGCTCGCCGCCGCACCGCCGACCCGGCGCATCGTCACCCTCGGCATGCTTGGCCTGCCGCTGCTCGTGCCGCCCTACGCCGTCGGGACGGGCCTGGTCGCCTGGCTGCTCCGGCTGGGCCTGGCTGACAGCGTGCCCGGGCTCGTCGCGGCCCACCTCGTGTACGTACTGCCCTACGTCGTCCTGGTCCTGACCCCGGCGTTCGGGGCCGAGGTTCGCCGGCAGGAGGAAGCGGCCCGCACGCTCGGCGCCGGCACGGGCGCACGACTGGCGCTGGTGACCCTGCCGGCAACGGCGCCGTCGACGGCACTGGCGAGCCTGCTGGGGTTCCTGGTGAGCTGGAGCCAGTACGGCACGAGCCTCGCCGTCGGCGGCGGGCGACTGACCCTGCCCGTGGTGCTGCTCCCGTTCGTCGAGCGTGACCCGCAGGTGGCCGCCACGCTGTCCCTCGTCTTCCTCCTGCCACCGCTGGCCGCCCTCGTGCTCGCCCAATCCGCCTGGCGGCCGTGACGACGTGCCCGATCGGACGCGTCTCGGGGAAGGTCCTCCGCGGCCGAGGTGTTGTCATGGGTGTCCCCGCATCCGACCACGCAGGAGCACACCCCATGCCCCGCGTCCCCGTCCACACCGTCGACGACGCCCCCGCCGAGAGCCGGGAGACCCTCGAGGCACTCGCGAAACGCACCGGCAAGCTGATCAACATCCACGCCGAGATGGCCCACGCCCCGGCCCTGGTGAAGATGTACGCCACCACCGAACAGCTGCTGCGCGACGAGTCCTCCCTCGACGAGGCGACCCGGAAGGCCATCCACCTCACCGTCGCCAACGTCAACGGGTGCGACTACTGCCAGGCCG